>NZ_PDDM01000008.1 GCF_002914585.1 Pseudanabaena sp. BC1403 | reverse complement strand
ACCAACTTGCTTGCTTTTCAGTAAGTACAATACTTGCACTCGTTCTTTATCTGAGCCTGTTTTCTGCCGCCCTAGCATCTCTTTTAGCTCTTCTTCGCTTTCACTTATTTCTAATCTATATACTCCTGCCATTTTTTTATCCTCTTTCTCCTTTTTCTCTTATATCATCTGTTGCCTCTTCTTTGTGTTTTGGTATAAAACCCAAATAGAGAAATTCGGCGCTTCGCGCCGAATTTCTCTATTTGGGTTTTGAGCTGTATCAGGAATTTCTTTCCGTGTAAGGTTGTCCTAAGCAAAACTTACATTTCAATATCATAAATAGCAAACTTCTTTTTGAGCTTGCATTGAATTTAAGCTAATTATCCGACTCCTTCTTTAACTCCGTCTCAATTCTTCCAATCTGCACCGCATAGTTCTCAATTCCTTTGCCTGAACGAGACTTCAGCCCTGCCGCATGGAGTCCCACAATCTGATAAGCACCATCAATCTTGCCAATCAGCGCCGAACCAGAAGCTCCAGAGTTTGTATCGCAATCATGCACAAACATCCCATCCAATTCTCCGACTACACTACAGCCGACATGAACGCCTGCTGTCTCTCCCTTACCAGCTTGCAAATCTCCATAGATCTTTGGATCAGGATAATCGACCGAATAGCCTGTCACAAATAGCTTTTTTTGATAATCTTTCAACTTTGTCAAAGAAAGAGATTTCCACTTCAGGTATCCATACTTATCGCCCAAAGGCTTATCCAGTAACAAGATTGCCCAATCATCAGCCGAGTCCTCTTCTGAGTTCTTTGTTCCCGCAAATACTTCCTTCACCACCGCATAATCTGTCTTTTTCTTCAATCGGCCATTGATTAAGTTGGGTAAAAAGACCAGTTTCTTCGCTAACTTCCCTTTGTCATAAACGCAGTGAGAGTTGGTGAGCACATGCGACGCACTAATCAATGTTCCTGTGCAAGAATACTTTTGATTTTTCCCAGTCCATCCCACCACTTTGCCCACCGTAGACCAAGGATAATCTCGGCTCATCATCGGCTGGCGCTGGTCTTTCCCAATTACGCTTCGAGTAGCAATGGGCTGCTCTGTTTGGCGCAAGATTCTAGGCACAAAGCCATTAGAATTTGTGTTAAGGGGCTTAGACTCATTAATCTGTGCAGGAGCATCTTGGGTCAGCAACTCCTCAAGCGATTGTGCTTCTGAGGGGGCATGGATCATGATCCCGCATAACGAGGCGATCGCTATCCCACACACAAACCCGATTAAAGCTTTCCACATTTTGACTTGCATAGACTTATTTCCTGAGCATCTAAGGTTAGCTTTTACTAGGTTAGATCAAAAGTAAATGATCCCTATGGTGGTTACGGAATTTGCAACAATAATGGTTTATGAGAGTGTGCCCCAAAGGGACACACTCTCATAAACCATTTAATTAAAGCCCATTACCGATCGCGAAAAATGCTGACCAATAATTAGGATGATTATATTTTGGTGATTTGATCAGAGAAACTTGCGCTCTATGTAAAGCCTCAGTCGATGAGATATCGCTTTTTTTGAGTTCGCGATAAAATGCTTCCATTAGGGTTTGAGTACCTTGATCATTTACTGACCAAAGCGAGGCGATCGCATTTTTTGCCCCTGCTTTTTGGACTTGATAGCCAAAGCCCAAGATTTCCACACCATCACCAAGTTTACCTGTGCCTGTCTGACAAGCACTCAATATGATCAGATCTATATTCGGGATTTGCCAATCGCTAATTTCATTGAGGCGGATTTTGTCGCCATTACCAAAAATGATGAAGGAATTTTCTGGTGCACCAGTATTAAACTCAGCATGGGTCGCAAGGTGGAGAATATTGTGATTTTTGAATTTTGATTCGATGGCTTGGCGGCTAAAGTCTTCTTCGATTAAAGTAACGGAATTGTTAAAGGAATCGGCAATTGATTGCACTTCTTTAATCGTCGCGGGTAGAGCAATTTGTCCAAATTTTCGCTCACCTGCTTTACCCCCAAATGCTCCTGCAAGGATGCTAGGCTGAGATTTGGAGCGTGGCGAAAAATCGGACAAAATATAGGCTATTAGATTGCTGATGCGATATTTCTCAATTAGCCATTGGTTGCCATCATATAGTGCGGCAAGAGGAATATAGCGGAGGATTCCATCAGGAGCATAGAGAATTGTGTCAGTCTTGGCTTGTGCAAGTTCTATTTCGATGGGCTTAATTAGCAAGTTGTAGAGTTCTTTAGCAGATTCTTTGACATCTTCGGAGCCAGAATCAAGAAGTCCACTTCTGTAGTCAATTATTAAGTTCTCTAGTTTGGATTTGGAGATTTTTACAGTGCGGCTGATGGGAATAGCATTTGCAGAGAAGAGAATTAACTCTAAGCGATCGCTAAGAATTAGAGGATAGAAAAGGACTGTTCCTTGAGGAATTTGTTTGAGATAATCGGGAACTTTATTAAGCTCAGATTTGGGAGGTTGTTGAATCTGATTGGCAAGTTGGCGATTGAGTTCAGGGATTTGCTCTTTGCTAATGCCTGAGAGCTGAGCACTAATCGTTTTTTCTGGCTCTAGCATTCTAATCCCTTGCGAGGTTCGATCATTCCCTTTGATATTTTTGAGATAGTCTTCCAGTTCTTGGACTTTGAGCAAGTCAAGGACTTGGATCGCCTCGATCACACGTCCTTGATTGAGTAATAGCCCAGCAAGTATCCGATAGGTAAATCCAACTCGACCTAAATAAGATTTCCGTTCTTCTTGGCTGAGTCCACGAATATCTTTACGAATGGATTCACGCACATTGACAGATTGTTTATAAGATAAAATTGCGAGATCGGGAAAATTTAGTCCATAAAATGACAATCCCAAATTATTGAGGATAATTCCTTCACCATCACGATCACCGATTTGTTTGGCGATTACTAAAGCTTGCTGGTAAGACTCAATTGCATTTTGATACTGTCCTAGATTGTTATATGCAAGCCCCAAACCGATCAATGAATATCCTTCTCCGTTACGATCGCCGATTTGCTTGGAGATGGCTAAAGACTGCTTGTAGAAATCGATTGCATTCTGATATTTTCCTATCCTGTAGTATCCATTTCCCAAACCGCCAAGTGATTTGCCTTCACCATTGCGATCGCCAATTTGTTTAAGGATTGTTAAAGCTTGCTGATAGTAATCAATTGCTTTCTGATACTGTCCTATATTGTTAGAGGTAAGCCCTAAACCAATTAGTGAAGCTCCTTCTCCACTGCGATCGCCACTTTGTTTGGCAAGTGCTAAGGCTTGCTGATAGTAATCAATCGCTTTCTGATACTGTCCTATATTGTTAGAGGTAAGCCCCAGATTAGAGAGAGATTTTCCTTCGCTAAGGCGATCGCTGATTTGTCTAAATATTGCCAAGGATTGTTGATGGTAATCTATGGCTTTTTGGTACTCGCCCAGACTGGAGAATGTAGTGCCAAGATTGCCAAGGGTAGATCCTTCGCCATTAAGATTGCTAGTTTGTTTAAAGATTACTAAAGCTTGCTGGTAGTAATCTATGGCTTTTTGATACTGTCCTAGCCTGTTGTGCGCATTTCCTAGTCCATTGAGAGAAGTACTTTCATTATTGCGATCGCGGATTTGCTTGCTAAATTCTAAACTTTGCTGAAAAGCGGCGATAGATTGCTGGTACTGTCCGATACTGATGTTTGCAATGCCTAACCCAATAAACGCATCTCCTTCTCCAACGCGATCGCCTGTTTGTTTAATGATTGCTAAAGCTTGTTGGTAGTAGTCTATGGCTTTTTGATGTTCGCCGAGACTGTTATATACAAAACCAAGACTGAGCAACGAAGCCTTTTCCCTGTTGCGATCGCCAATTTGTTTAAAGATCGCTAAGGCTTGCTGAGATGCTTCTATCGCCTGCTGATACTTGCCTAGGCTGCTAGATAAAACTCCAAAACTATTGTAGGACATACCGAGAGCAAGGATCGCATATTCTTCACCTTTGCGATTGCCGATTTGTTTAAAGATTGCTAAGGATTGCGAATAAGCATCGATCGCTTTTTGATACTCTCTCAAACTGTTATAGGCATAGCCTAGACTGACCAGCGAAAACCCTTCACCGTAGCGATTGTTTGTTGTTTGATAGATTGTTAACGCTGCTTGATATGACTGAATTGCTTCACGGTATTGTCTTTGGGAAAGCTGTCGATCTCCCACTTGGATCAGTAGATCTGCCGATAATCTGGAATCTTGCGTCATCTGTGCTTGGGAAGTCAACAAAGGCAAATCAGGCGGCAAAACTAAGCCCAAGAGTCCAGATACCAAAATAAACGTAAGTGAGTAAATCCGTGAAGCCATAACATCACCTTTGAACTTACCGAGTAATTATACATTTGCTAAAACTCCTTAGCTCAATACTCATGTAGGATTGCTGTAGCCCTAAAATATAGTTAACGAGCGTGCAATCTTCTCATCCTATTGCGATCGCATCAGATCATCTATCAGTAGCCGATCGCATCGAATCTTTTAAAGCAGGTTTTCTCGGCGCGATCGCTAGTGTGTTCGCTTTTTTTGCGATCGCCCTATTGCATCATTTTTTGCAGGATTTTCTGACTGTTCATCTGACTGTGCAACTAATTAGCAGTTTTGAGCTTGGCAATCCCTTCATTTTGCTAATCAAGCTAGGCATGATTGGTTTTTCAGGTTTTTTGTTTGCAGTCACCTATCGCTACATCGTGCGCCGCGATCGCAACTCACATCTCAAATCGGGGGCGATTTTAGCTTTTGCTTGCATCCGTAGTTTTGCCGCAATTGATCGCGATTTACCTGCACTAACGCTGTTGCCTTTAGTCCAAATGGCTTTAGTGATCGCCATCTTGTTACTCGAAAATATTGTATGGTTAGCGATCGTGCAAAGTATTCTTGAAACCGCCATTCAGCACAAATGGATCGCCGCTTTTGGTTCGGTAAAGGATTAATTAATTTATGGCTATTCAAATATGGCAATGGATCACTGAGCCGCTTGCGCTGGAATTCATGCGCAATGCCTTAATTGCAGGTGGCTTAGCAGGAATTATTTGTCCAGCGATCGGCTGTTTTTTGATCGTGCAGCGAATGGCATTACTAGGCGATGTGATGACGCATACGGTGATGCCAGGCATGGCGATCGCCTTTTTTTGGCGTATTGATGTCACGATCGGGGCATTTATATCGGGGATTGGGAGTGCATTTTTGATTGCATGGTTGCGATCGCAGACTCGCGTTAAGGTTGATGCGGCGATGGCGTTAACTTCTTCGAGCTTTTTTGCGATCGGGATTTTGTTGATTTCATTGCTCAAAATCAAGATTGATCTGCATGGCTTTTTGTTTGGCGATATTCTTAGCGTTTCCCAGACGGATACGATGCGGGCGGGAATTATTACTGTGATCGTGTTAGCAGCGATCGCGATGTTTTATAAGCAATTATTGTTTTATACCTTTGATCGGATTGGGGCACAGGCTTTGGGATTGCCCGTTAATCTCATTTATTTGGGATTAATGGCAGGGGTAACTTTGACGATTATAGCCAGTATGCAAACGATGGGTGTGGTGTTGGTGGTGTCACTATTAGTTGGCCCCGCGATTACCGCCTATTTATTAGTTAAGGAATTGCATCAGATGATTTTTGTGGGGTCTGGTTTAGGTGTTACGGCAAGTGCGATCGGTTTATATGCCAGTTACTATTTGAATTTGCCTTCGGGCCCTGCGATCGTCTTAGCAGTGCTGCTGTTATTTTTATTGACCTTAGTTTTTAGTCCCAGTCAAGGCTTACTCACAGGCAAATAAAAAGCGGCGCGATGCGCCGCTTTTTATTTGCCTATAAAAGGCAGCGCATCGCGCTGCCTTTTATTTGTTTAATTTATGCTTCGGTTGTTTCTTCGGTTGCGCTTTCTTCAGACGCTTCAGCTACTTCAGCAATAACTTCTTCCACGACTGGTTGTGGTTTGGTTGGCTTAGGGCCTCTAACCAAAGCGAGATTTACGGGAGCTTTGACTTCTTCGTCCCTTCCGCCTCTTTTATCTCTCTTGCCTTTACCACCATCACGACCATCACGGCCAGAAGAACGCCTTTTGTCGGAGTCGTCAGACTGTCTAACGCTAGGAGTGGTTTCGTTGGTTTCGGGGTTTAGCTGACGATCTGCTTTTTTGATAGGACGTTCTACCATTGTTAAATTCCTGATTAACTTGATGTATTTGTATCCTAGCCTGTTTGGGCATACTCTCACGAACAAAACTAGAAAGGGCGCAAAGCGCCCTCATAAAAGCCTAAAAGTAGAGATGGCGCTTTCGCGCTGCCTCTACTTTTAGCTAGAAGTTTAATTTGCGATCGCACCAAAATCATGGATCTATTTTCTATCCCTAACGTTATCGATAGACTTAGAGATTCCGTAGTTAGGAATACAAAATCACAGTTTGACTAGCACTTAATCTCAAATCATTCTAAGCAATGATTAAGAAGTTAGCCAATGACAAATCACTATCCCGTTGTAATTGTTGGCGGTGGTCAGGCGGGTCTATCCATGAGCTATTGCTTAAAGGAAAGAGACTTAGACCATATAGTTTTTGAGAAAAATCAAATTGCGAATGCATGGCGATCGCAGCGCTGGGATTCCTTTTGTTTGGTAACTCCAAATTGGCAATGTCAGCTTCCTGGATATCCCTATAAAGGTAAGGAGCCAGAAGGTTTTATCAAAAAAGATGAAATCGTTGCTTATATTGAAAATTATGCGCGATCCTTTAATCCACCGATTAAGGAAGGCGTGGAAGTGCTAAATTTGCGACGAGGCGATCGCGGTATCTTTGAAGTAGCTACGAGCATTGGTGATTACACTGCCGATCAGGTTGTCGTGGCCGCAGGTGCATACCATCAGCCCAAGATTCCTAAAATCTCGGAGCGCTTGCCAGACCATATTTTGCAGGTTCATTCTTCAAAGTACAAAAATCCTGAATCTCTTCCCGATGGCGCTGTTTTGGTAATAGGTACTGGTCAATCGGGATGCCAAATTGCCGAAGATTTACATCTGGCAGGGCGCAAAGTGCATCTATGTG
Organism: Pseudanabaena sp. BC1403; assembly: GCF_002914585.1. Classification (NCBI taxonomy): domain Bacteria; kingdom Bacillati; phylum Cyanobacteriota; class Cyanophyceae; order Pseudanabaenales; family Pseudanabaenaceae; genus Pseudanabaena; species Pseudanabaena sp. BC1403. Next base: position 183,781 of record NZ_PDDM01000008.1, on the reverse strand, counting down.
TTGGTAGTGCGCCGCGATCGCCCCGTCGTTATCGCGGTAAGGATGCGGTGGAATGGCTGGATCTGATGGGATATTATGACCTATCGATTGATCAGCATCCCCAAAAAGAGAAGGTACGGAGCAAAGCTAACCACTATCTCACAGGTCGCGATGGTGGTCGCGAGATTGATTTACGGCGTTTTGCTTTAGAAGGAATGCAACTCCACGGCAGGTTGAAAAATATTGCTAGCAATAAATTGGAATTTTTCAATGACCTCAAGCAAAATCTTGATGGTGCAGATGCAGTTTCCGAGAGTATTAAGAAAACGATTGATAATTTTATTGCTAAAAATAATCTTGATGCACCCCTTGAGCCTCCCTATCAACCCGTCTGGCAACCAGCAATGGATATTCCCGATCTAGATTTGGCTGAGGCGAATATTACAACCGTGATCTGGTGTACAGGCTTTCAGTCTGACTTTAGTTGGATCGAGATTCCCGTATTTGATGGCAAGGGTTACCCCTGTCACGATCGCGGTGTGACGGATATCAAAGGGCTATACTTTTTGGGATTACCTTGGCTCTATACATGGGGTTCGGGTAGATTCTCTGGAGTTGCTAGAGATGCTACTTATCTCGCTGATTACATCATGGCGCGACGCAAGGTTTCCCATGTGAGCGATTGGACTGTAGTAAACGAGTTTTTGCTCGGTTCATGACTACCTATCGAAATCGATAGGTAAGCGATCGCATTTTGATAATTTCATAAATAAAGCGATCGCCTTCCTGTCGATAAAGATAGAGTTCTCTTTTTCGTAGCTAGAGATACAAAATAGAACCTTGTCTAACAACTAATCTGGCTTCAAGTTCTTAGTTAGATATAAGCTTTTAGTTCTTGGCTTTTAGCTTTGCTAGCACTTGTTCAGATTAAACATCAGAAACTATTTGGGAATTGTATAGATCCCCCCCAGCCCCCCTTAAAAAGGGGGGAGAATTTAATTCCTCCCCCTTTTTAAGGGGGATTGAGGGGGATCTCTTAGAACTTTTGATCGCAGAAAGTAATTCTTACATGGTTTCTTAAAGAAATTTTGAACTTCAAATTTTAAAGCTAATAGCTATTAGCTTCTTAAACATTTACCTTAAAGGAAACAACAATGCCTGAAGTAACTACTCCTGCCCATCAGACTGGCGATTTCTTTGTGAACTATGAAGAGAAAGTATTTGAAGATGTCAAAGCTGAACCAGGGGAGAAAGCCCTAGTCACATTCCATACAGTAGCTTTTGAAGGTTCAATCGGTTTTGTAAACCTCCTGCAAGCAACACGATTACTTCGTAAAGGTTTTGAAACTTCGATTTTGCTTTATGGCCCTGGGGTGACTCTCGGCGTACAGCGCGGCTTCCCCAAACTAGGCGACGCAGCTTTCCCAGGACATCAGAATTTCAATGATCAAATCACTAAGTTCATGTCTGAAGGTGGCAAAGTCTATGCTTGTCGCTTTGCATTGCAAGCTCTCTATGGACATGGCGAACCTTCGCTGATTCCTGGTATTCGTCCGATTAGTCCTCTGGATGTATTGGATATCATTCTTTTACATCGTAAAGATAACGCCTTCATTCTTGATACTTGGACTCTCTAGGAACTAGATAAATCGTGGATTACTCACGCAAAGTTAGAGCTGCCGCTGTCCAAATCAGTCCTGTGCTGTTTAGTCGCGATGGCACGACTGAGAAGGTCTTGCAAGCGATCGCAAACGCCGCTAAAGAAGGTGCTCAGATCGTCGTCTTCCCTGAGACCTTCGTTCCCTACTATCCCTACTTTTCCTTCGTGCAGCCACCAGTAATGATGGGAAAAGAACATATGCGACTTTATGACGAAGCCGTGGTGGTTCCTAGTCCTGTGACGGATGCGGTTAGTCAAGCAGCGCGATCGCATGGCATCGTTGTTGTATTGGGTGTAAATGAGCGGGACGGAGGTTCTCTCTATAACGCACAATTAATTTTCGATGCTGATGGCTCACTATTATTGAAGCGCCGTAAAATCACGCCGACCTATCATGAGCGGATGGTATGGGGACAGGGAGATGGCGCAGGTTTGAAGGTAGTGGATACTGCGGTTGGGAAAGTGGGCGCTCTTGCTTGTTGGGAACATTACAATCCTTTGGCGAGATTTGCGTTGATGTCTCAGCATGAGCAGATCCACTGCGCTCAGTTCCCAGGATCATTGGTTGGTCAAATATTTGCTGACCAAATTGAAGTCACGATCCGCCATCACGCGCTGGAGTCTGGATGCTTTGTGATAAATGCTACTGGTTGGCTTTCGGCAGATCAAGTTGCGCAAATCACAACCGACGAGAAACTCCAAAAAGCTCTCAGTGGTGGTTGCAACACCGCTATCATTGGGCCAGAGGGAAATCATCTCTGTCCACCAATTACGGAAGGCGAAGGTATGGCGATCGCAGATCTAGATTTCTCGCTGATCACCAAGCGGAAACGCATGATGGACTCAGTTGGACATTATGCGCGTCCAGACCTGCTCCAAGCTCATTTAAATGCTGAACCATATTCAGGATTTCAGATCGCAAATTTCGATGAGAGCGTCACCCTTAATGAATAAGCAACAACTGATTACCGAATTACAAACTAAGGGTTTGCAACTAGTCGATCGCCAAAATGATCGCGAAAGCGATCGCCAAATGGGAGCGAATGGTCGAAAAGGTGGTGCTGGCCCGTCGGATCACAAGGCGATCGCTATTGATGGTACGACGGTAATGGTTCCAGTTTTCAACAGTTCGGCAGCAAGTTCTCCTTACACTGTGGAAATCAACGCCGAAACTAATGAGATGATCTTGGAATCGGGCAAAACTGCGATCGCGCCCATTTCTTTCCCGAAATCACCTAGTTTCTATAACCTCGCCACCAGCGATGGGATTCCCTATTGGAAAATCGCCCTCTTGCATAGCCATGATGTACTAGCTACAACGGTTTTGCAAACCTGTATGCGCTATAACAATACCGATACTTCCTGCCAATTCTGTGCGATCGGGCAATCTCTGGAAGCAGGGCGTACCATATCTCGGAAAACTCCTGCGCAACTCGCGGAAGTTGCGGAAGCTGCTGTGCGGCTGGATGGTGTCAAAAATATGGTGATGACCACAGGCACACCAAATACTAGCGATCGCGGTGCTGCTTATTTAACGGAATGTGCAAAAGCGATTAAGGCAAAAGTGGATATTCCGATTCAAGTCCAATGCGAACCTCCCGATGATTTTATCTGGTTTGAACGTATGAAAGCCGCTGGTGTTGACACGTTAGGAATGCATCTGGAAGCTGCTGACCCAAAAATTCGCGCCAAAATTATGGCGGGAAAAGCCAGCGTCCCCCTTGAATATTATTTTGAAGCTTTCGCTGCTGCCGTGAAAGTATTTGGTTGGGGACAGGTCAGCACCTATCTCTTGGCTGGGCTAGGCGATAGTTTAGAAACTCTGGTGGAAACCTGCGATCGCCTAATTAACATCGGCGTTTATCCCTTTGTGGTTCCCTTTGTCCCGATTAGCGGCACACCCTTAGCTAATCATCCTGCACCAACAACCGAATTTATGTTTGCGGTTTATGAGCAGGTGGGCGCATTACTAAGGCGATCGCATATGTCTTCAGCCGATATCAAAGCAGGATGCGCAAAATGTGGCGCTTGTTCAGCACTTTCTCTTTTTGAATAAGAATAAGACCCTCCCCCCTTGCCCCTCTCCCAGAGGGCTACCTTGTACACACAAGTTTGGATTATCTGTATACATCACGGAAGCCCTGCACTCAAGTGCGGGCTAAGAGCTGAAGTCCACTGAAGTGGACTAAAGAATAATTTCTAAGCAACCCATTTCAACGTGTCGAATTTCTTCAGTCGGTTTCAACCGACTTTAGCTTTTAGCCCACACTTGAGTGCAGGGCGACTTGTGTATACTTACTCCCCTTCTCCATCGGGAGAAGGGGCTGGGAGATGAGGGCAGAATATTAAACTTAGGGACAATTATCATGACTTCCGATTACATTTTCAAACTCGCATCCACACCTCAAGAAATCGACGCATACTTTGAACTTCGCAAAGCAATCTTTGTCGAAGAACAATATGTATTTGAAGAGAATGATGTTGATGACATCGATGCGATCGCCTATCCGATTGTGGCAATTAACCCTGAGAATAATCAAGTTGTGGGCGTTGTCCGCATCTATGAAACCGAAAAAGGCATTTGGTATGGCGGCAGATTAGGCACTCATAAAGACTATCGACGGGGTTGGCAAATTGGCAAAGGCTTGATTTACAAAGCAGTGACTACCGCGAACACATGGGGCTGCGATCGCTTTTTCGCCACAGTCCAAATTCAGAATGTGCGATTCTTCCAACGTCTACATTGGGAATCTCTAAAGGAAATGACAATCTGCGATCGCCCCCATCACTTTATGGAAGCTGACCTTAATTTCTATCCACCAAGTGATGAAATCCGACCTGCATTTCCATCTCAAATCCGAGAGGCTTCATAGATGCTAGCGGAACTCGCAGCTAAGCTCAGGCAGTCTATGGGTATCTTGCATAAGCAGGATATTCAAATTACGGCAAGAGGTTTAGGTGAGCAATGGAATGAGTCAATTCTGTTAGGCGATGACTGTGCAGCGATTCCAGATCGTGATAGCTATTTGTTACTGGCTGCCGAGGGCATGTTACCGCAATTAATCGAGACTGATCCTTGGTTTGCGGGTTGGTGTTCGGTGATGGTTAATGTCAGCGATATTTACTCGATGGGGGGTGAGCCGATCGCAGTTGTCGATACTCTGTGGAGTCAATCGACCGACTCTATTTCAGAATTATTAGCAGGAATGAAAGCGGCGGCTATTGCCTATCAAGTACCGATTGTCGGCGGTCATACTAATTGCCGCAGTCCCTACAATGCCTTGTCAGTGGCGATTCTGGGACGCGCTCAAAAGTTGCTCACCAGTTTTAACGCTCAGCCTAATGATGTATTGTTGGCTGCGATCGATATGCGCGGTCAATTTCATCCCGACTATCCCTTTTGGAATGCGGCAACTAAAGCCGATCCGCAGCAACTACGCGAGAATCTCTCAATTTTGCCTTGTTTAGCCAAATCAGAATTATGTGACACTGCTAAAGACATCAGTATGGGCGGCATTATCGGCACTTTACTAATGCTCACAGAAACTTCCAATTGTGGCGCAATTCTAGATCTAGATCGGATTCCTTGTCCTGAGAATGTACTCTTTGAGCGTTGGCTGATTTCGTTCCCTAGCTATGGATTTTTATTGAGCGTGCGCCCTAAAAATGTAGAAGCAGTTCAAGTTCTTTTTCATGCTCAAGATTTGGCTTGTGCAGTAGTCGGGGAGATTCAAGCTAATGCAGAAGTGATCTTGCGATCGCAAGGTGAGTCAACTCTATTCTGGGACTTCTCTCAGCAATCTTTAACGGGGTTTAGCGATTCCTTTCAGGATGCGTCCCGCCGCAAAGACAAATAATTGTTAGGCGATCGCAACCTAAATTCCCACAATCCCAGCATTTTTACTTATATAGGACTTACGCAAAAATGCCCTGAAAGCCTCATTTTACTGTAGGGGCAATTCATGAATTGCCCCTACGTCTCGTTCTTTTGCTTAAGTCCTATTATAGTCATTTCTCGTTTATACACAAGCTTTCCAGACAATATGCATTAGCCAGAAATATTAGGCTGTTCTGGAGCTTGAGGGGACAGATGAGAAACTTACCTCCTTGACATTCAGTGTGTAATAATGAATAAAAAATACTAAAAACATTGAACTAAGTTTCCATATCCTATGGCATACATTGCTGAAGCAATCAATATAGCAGTGATGAGAAATCCAGCCTGCGCTTCACCTGACACTAAGGTGATTGAGGCAATGACTGCTATGAGTAGGATAAGTGAGGCTCATGCAAATTGTATTGTCGTTGTAGAGCATGAACAGGTGGTCGGACTCTTAACAGAACGGGACATGTTGCGCCTAGCCGTACAGAAGCTTCCAGTAGAGCATCTAACGCTACGACAAGTATTGAAACACCCGCCCGTAACCATAAGAGAATCAGCATTAAACGATCTGAGCACTGTGCTTAATCTCTTCGAGCAACTTCAAGTCAGCCACTTACCCGTCGTAGATGATAGCGATCGCTTGGTAGGACTGATCAGTAATTCCAGTCTTCATCAAATATTAAGTTCCATTGCTCTCCAACAAGCAAAAGAACAAGAACAGCCACAAACGGACTTATTCCGCCAACAATCCGAAGCAAGGTTTCGGGCTAGTGAACAGCGCTATGTGTCCCTAGTAGCAGCATCTCCTGTAGGTATTATTCATACTGATCTAGAGGGGATTTGTACATACGCTAATGAACGCTACTGCGAGATTATTGGGATTGAGTCAGCCAAACTCATCGGGCAACTTTGGTTTCAGGGACATACCCCTGACAATTTGGAGCGCATTAATCAAGAATTTGAGCTATCCTTGCGCGAAAACTGTCCTTTTCACCTTGAATATAGTATCCAAAGTTCAGATGGAGCGGAAGTTTGGGTTTATGGACAGGCGGTTGTGGAGTATGATGCCGAAGGTCAAAAGATCGGTTATATTGGCACGGCAACGGATATTAGCGATCGCAAGCTAGCCGAATCCCTTCTCGCCAGCCAGCACAAGATTCTCGAACGGATTGCTAAAGCTGAACCATTGTCGGACATTTTCGAGATATTGCTCAAAACGATGGAATCCTATCTGTCAGGCTCAGTTTGTTCGATTACGCTCTGTCGAGATGGTCGATTATGCGAAGTGACAGCACCAAGTCTGCCTCATGACTATGCGCTGGCAATATATGGTTTGCCGATCGCGGAAGGGGTCGGTAGCTGTGGAACAGCAGCTTTTCGGCGGGAGTTAGTTGTTGTTACCGATATCGACCATGATCCCTTGTGGCAGGATTACAAATCCTTTGCACTAGTCTATGGATTACAATCCTGCTCATCGATTCCGATTTTTGCCAGCGATCAGACGTTATTGGGTGTGTTTGGCATTTACTATCGCGAGAAAAAAGTACCCCAATCCCAAGAACTAGAATGGATCGCTCAGGCAGCAAATATTGCAGGCATTGCGATCGAACGCCAGCAGGCAACTCAATCCCTAACCCAACTTAATCAAACACTAGAAAGTATAGTTGAAGAAAGGACTGCGGCTTTACAAATGAGCGAAGAGCGCTGGCAATTGGCGCTCAAAGGATCGAATGCTGGTATTTGGGATTGGGATATCATAGGGAATAAGAAGTTTTATTCCACTCGCTGGAAAGAGATGCGGGGATTTGCTGAGGACGAGATTAGTGATTCGGTTGATGAATGTGAGAGTCGGGTTCACCCTGATGACTACGATCGCACCCTTGCCCAACTTAATGCCCATCTAGCAGGAGAGACAGAATTTAGTGAATTAGAATATCGGACACGTTGCAAGGATGGCTCCTATATTTGGATTGCCGATCGGGGGCAGGCATTGCGAGATGCTACAGGACAAGCCATTCGCATGATTGGCTCCGATACAGATATTACAGCGCGTAAACAGGTAGAAATTGCACTCCAAGAAAGTGAACGGCGGTATTCAACCTTGGCTGCTGCTGCACCTGTGGCAATCTTTCGATTTGATAAACAGCTCAATTGCACCTACGTGAACCATCGATGGTGTGAAATGACAGGTCGCTCTGCGGAATCGGCTTTGGGCAGAGGGTGGATGAATGCCTTGCATCCTGACGATCTCAATCATGCTCTTGAAGAATTGAATTACCTGCATGAACATGCCTCTCCAGATTCTCAGTTTCTAAAAAATGGAGAGGGACGGCATTTACGACCAGATGGCTCGATCAATTGGTTTTATTCTCAAGTTGTTCAAGAGTTCGATGAAGCTGGTAACCTCATCGGCTATGTCGGCACTCTGACAGATATTAGCGATCGCAAAGTGGCTGAGCAAGAACTAATTCTCAAGCAAAATCATCTACAAGCCCTGCTCAATAATATTCCCTACATTGCTTGGATTAAGGATGAACAAAGTCGATTTATTGCGGTGAATCAACCCTTTGCTCAGTCCTGTGGCATTACCGTTGACGAGATCGTTGGCAAAACAGATTATGATATTTGGCCCGCTGACCTAGCGCAAGCCTATCGAGATGATGATGCCCAAGTCCTGCAATCGTTTCAACGCAAGGTCGTAGAAGAACGAGTTGCTCTTGCCGATGGCACGCTGGGGTGGATAGAAACCACGAAAACTCCCTTTAGAGACGCTCGACAAGTGCTAGCAGGAACTGTAGGTATTGCAGTAGATATTACCAATCGCAAAACTGTAGAACTTGCCCTGAGAGAAAGTGAGCGCCGATATGCCAGCTTAGTAGCAGCGTCTCCAGTTGCCATTTTTCGCTTTGATACACCTATGCACTGTGTCTATGTCAATGAGCGCTGGAGTGCTCTGAGTGGGCGACCAATGGAAGCAGCTTTGGGATACGGTTGGATGGAGGCATTACACCCCGACGATAGCGCGCAAAATATTGCCGAATGGGCTGAATACTATACCCAAACTGGGGATGGGGATTTTGACATTCGAGGAAGCGAAGCTAGGCATCTCCGCTTAGATGGAACCACGACTTGGTGTTACATACAGGTAGCGAAGGAGTTCGATGATGATGGCAATGTGATTGGCTATGTCGGCACTCTGACCGATATTACAGAACGCAAAACAACAGAAATTGCTCTGCAAGAGAGCGAAACGAAGTTTAAGCGGATTACAGAAAGTGTGCCTGGGATGATTTATCGCTATGTCTTGCATCCAGATGGTAGCGATGAATGCACCTATGTGAGTCCCCAAGTTCGGCAATTTTTTGAACTCGAACCAGACATTGTGCTCCAGAGTGTTAGCCATCTATGGGAGAGAGTTCACCCAGATGACATGCCTATAACACTAGAAGAAGTAAAAGTTTCGGCTGAATCCTTGAAACCATTCTTTATTGAAGAAAGGTTGATTCTCCCCCAAGCAGGGCTTAAATGGGTACAAATTATGGCTCGTCCAGAACGACATAAAAATGGTGATACTGTCTGGGATGGAGTCGTTCTAGATATTACCGATCGCAAAAAATTAGAACAAGAACAAACAAAACTTACAGCAATACTTGAAGCAACGCCAGATTATATCGGGATGATCGATGCTCAAGGTGAGATTTTGTGGCACAACAAGCAACTCCGAAAACTACGTCCTGAAATCGGTGATCCCAAAGATCATCGCATTGTTACTGATTGTCATCCAGATTGGGTCAATAAAATTATATCTGAACAGGCTCTACCCGTAGCGATTCAGGAAGGTAGTTGGTCTGGAGAATTAGCACTGTTGGATGGAAAAGGCGGAGAAATTCCTGTTTCCCAAGTGATTATTGCTCACAAATCAGCCGATGGCATCGTCGAGAATTTTTCGACCATTATGAGAGATATTAGCGATCGTAAGCAAGCAGAATTCCAACTCCAGCGCGCCTATGAAGAACTCATCCGCGCAACTCGCCTGAAAGATGAGTTTCTCGCCAACATGAGTCATGAACTCCGCACACCTCTCAATGCCATTTTAGGAATGTCTGAGGCGTTGCAAGAATTGATATTTGGTTCATTAAATGATAAACAGATTAGACTTATAAAAACAATCGAAGATAGTGGTAATCATCTACTAAGCCTAATAAACGACATTCTAGATGTTGCCAAAATTGAATCGGGTCAAATAGACCTAGATTTACAGCCAGCAGATATAAGTGCTTTATGTAACTATAGTATGGCATTTATTAAGCAGCAGGCTCTGAAAAAAAGGATTCAGATAAGAGCGAACATACCGCCCCAACTTCCAAAACTATTAATTGATGAACGTCGTATCCTACAAGTTCTAATTAATTTACTCAACAATGCGGTTAAATTCACGCCAGACGGTGGATGTATTACCTTGGAAGCAAGCCATCACCAGCAAAATGAAGAGTTAGAGTCATTGGGTTTGCGAGATATAACTAATGAGCATCACAATCAGATTGCACATGAACAGAGTTCAGCAATATTACAAACTAGAAGCTATATCAAAATAGCCATTACAGACACAGGAATTGGTATTGCCCCAGAAGATATGGCTAGACTATTTAAACCCTTCATCCAAATTGATAGTGCCCTCAATCGGCAATATACAGGTACGGGACTAGGTTTAACTTTGGTGAAACAGATTACAGAACTTCATGGAGGTGTTGTTAACTTAACAAGTGAGGTCGGGGTTGGTAGCTGTTTTAGCATCGAACTTCCTTGCGAACCTGTTTCATCTATACCAGAGATAACCAGTACTTCTGAGCAATCCAACCAACCATACTCATCAATACCTGACAAAGCAGAAGTATCACATCTCATCTTGCTTGCGGAAGATCATGAAGCCAATATCAGCACAATTGTCGGCTACCTAGAAATCTATGGTTATCGATTCATTATTGCCAACAATGGACTGGAAGCGATCGCATTGGCGCAAGCCGAGCATCCCGACATAATTTTGATGGATATTCAAATGCCTATAATGGATGGAATTGAAGCTATTCAACAAATCCGTCAAGATTCACAGTTTCAAAATACTCCTATCATTGCGCTAACTGCTTTAGCGATGAATGGTGATGAAGAACGTTGTCTATCCGCTGGAGCTACTAGTTATCTCAGCAAACCCGTGAAACTCAGGCAATTAAATGAGTTAATTCGACAATTAATTGGGGCTAGTTAACTGGTTCCTATATCAAAGTTATAGCTGTCGCCAAGTGTAAACCCAAGAATTGATTGGCGGCGCTTTGCGCCGCCAATCAATTCTTGGGTTTTGATTTGTCCTAAGACGACTGCCACTTAGAACATCTCGCTACAAAATAGACTATAAACAGTAAATTGATTTCAAGAGGTTGGGTTATGTCTACAGATACAGAAAAAGTGCAAACTCCATCAAGAACTATTCCCAAGTGGCTGATATGGGCGATTTCTAAAGAGAATAACTATCAACCGACATTGTTTGGACATGTTGCTTTATCTAGTGCTTTACTCTCGATTGCGGTAATTGCTTGGATCATCATGTTCTTAATTAGTAATGTATGGGAAAAAGAATGGATTTTTAAACCTGAAAGAATCACCATCGAACAATTAGAATCCGCTACAGCAAAGCTATCGCCGACAATATATGAGCGTAATAGAATTATCGCGCAATTTCAAGAGATTGAGAGGCTTGCGGATACCCATGCCAATATCATGGGATTTTTTTATAAACAGTACTATATCTCGTTGGCGACGATGGGCGGATGCGCTGCTTTAGCGATCGTCAGTCTCTTCTTTATTAGTAAGGTGGGCTGGGAAAGAGTCAACAATGCTCTTATAAATATCTTTATTGTAACAAGTGGGATTGTGATCTTTTATGGCAATATCTCTCTGATATTTCAACATAAAGATAATCTTGAAGCTAGCCAAAAGATATATGTCAATTATTTGGGCTTGAGAAATGAGGTTTTGAGTTATTTAGCAACAGGTGAAACGATCTCTAACGAGAGTTTAGCCCCAGCTAAATTTATTCATTACGTGGATAGGGAATTAAAGTCGATCAGCTTTATCAGACTGGGTTTCGATCCTAAGTCAATTCCAGATTTTTCAAAGCAATTTTATGACAAACCTGCACCTTCCAAGTAGTTACTCCTTTCCCAGTGAATGATTAGTAGTGCGCGGCTCCGCCGCGCACTACTAATCATTCACTTTATAACGCTTATTCTTTGGGTAAGAAATATTATGGCAAAAATTGAACGACGACTTCCTCATAATGTGAGTGGTGATTTTTATGTTGATAGCACCTGCATTGATTGCGATACCTGTCGATGGATGGCTCCAGAGATATTTCATCAAGTAGCCGAGCAGTCTGCTGTTTATCATCAGCCCACTAATGAAATCGAACGTCTTAGAGCCTTGCAAGCAGTTTTATCTTGTCCCACTGCTTCTATTGCCACAGTTGAGAAGCCCACCGATATTCAGATGGTGCAGCAAAGCTTTCCTATTCTCATTGACCAAAATGTCTTCCATTGCGGTTATCATGCGGAGTCTTCTTATGGTGCGGCTAGTTACTTGATCCAGCATCCTGAAGGCAATATCTTGGTCGATTCACCACGTTTTGCGGCTCCATTGGTGAAACAATTGGAAGCGATGGGAGGGATTCGTTATTTGTATCTGACCCATCGTGATGATGTTGCCGATCATCAGAAGTTCCATGACCATTTTGGCTGCGATCGCATTCTGCATCAAGATGATATTACGACTAGTACTTGCAGTGTGGAGATGCAATTGACGGGAACCGATGCGATCGCGATCGCGGATGATCTACTAATCATTCCTGTGGCTGGACATACCAAGGGACATACGGTTTTGCTATATGGGCAGAAGTTTCTGTTTTCGGGCGATCATTTTGCATGGTCTGAGCAACTTCAGCGTTTAATCGCGTTTCGGAATGCTTGTTGGTATTCATGGGATGAATTAGAGCGATCGATGGAACGGTTAGCAACCTATCAGTTTGAGTGGGTTTTGCCTGGGCATGGTCGCCGCTATCACTGCGATCGCGAAACTATGGCGCAAGCAATGCAGGAATGTTTAGATTCGTTTTGAGTTTAATGCGATGTTTTGCGATCGGGCTAGAAGTTTTTTCGGCTTTTGCTCTGTAGTGTTAACCAGCATTTTTCGGCATAACTCACTTATATGCGATGTTAGCCAGAAAAATTCTGTATAACATGCAAAGATAGTTGTGTTACCCAGAAAGTTTCTGTATAGTCATCGTAATCAGGGTGATTATGTAAAAGTTTTCAGTCTAATTAGTTGTCTAACTGCTAAATTCTGGTAGAGGTAGTAATTCTAGGCTATCTGTTTGTCGTTAAAATTAGAAGCATTTATTCAAACAGGTAATATATCGATTAGGTCGGCAATATTATGGAAGATCATCAAAAGGTTAGCGAGACGGCTAAGACAATTCGCAGTATGATAGAGCAGGAAAATAAGCTGCTTAATGATCGCATAAACTGGTTAGTCTCTATTCAAGGATTGCTTTTCGCTGGACTAAGCTTTTCATGGGATAAAAAAGATGCGAGTGGATTAGTATTTTCTTTTACATTCCTTGGTATTGTTGTAGCATTATCTGCTTATTCGTCTTTTCCGTTCTACAGCCAAGCTTTAAAGAATTTAATAGCTTGGTGGGATAGCTACAGACCAAGTGACTACGATGGTCCCGACATAGTTGGATTTCGCTCAGCAAAGTCAGGTGTACTGTGGTTCCTCCGACCTTGGAGAGCCTTGCCGTTTATATTTGTTACAGGGTGGGTTTTTGTATTGCTTTTTCACTTGGCACGTTTGTAAAGTGAAACTCGTCTCTGTTCCCAGACAAGATTAAGCAATCAAAAATTGTTTGTTTCGTTGTTGAGCTAAGAGAGGTTGTTGGCGCTCTCTTTCAGGATGCGTTCTGCTGCAAAGACAAATAATTATTAAGCGATCGCACTTAAATACACTGGAGGCGATCGCATTCAACTTTTGGACATGTGATCGCATTATGCTTCTTGCTACAATATTTTTATACAGTTCAAATCAGGTGCAACATGTCCCTAATGAGCGCCACAGCTAAATTCCAAGCAACCTCTCCCCCTCTACGTTGGGATGAAGTAGGAGGTATCCGTATAGGTTCCAGTCGAGTGACTTTAGATAGTCTACTTGCTACATACCACAATGGCTCTACTCCAGAAGAAATCGCTATTCAGTATCCAGTTCTTCATTTAGAAGACATATATAGTGCGATCGCTTATTATCTAAGCCATCGTCAGGAAATTGACAATTATTTAGAGCAACGCAATCAAAAAGCGCAACAACTCAGACAGCAACTTACTCAAAAGCACAATCTAGTGGAACTGAGGCAGCGATTGCTTACTCGTCAGTCACAAAAAGAAGCAGGGCAAAATGCGCCTTCTAAGTGACGAAAATTTTAACGGAGCTATATTGCGTGGTCTAATGAGACGCTTGCCTGAACTGGATTTAGTTCGAGTGCAAGACGTAGGGCTGATGCATACTGATGATCCAGTTATTTTGGAATGGGCTGCGAACGAGGGACGTATCTTGCTTACCCATGACGTAGCCACTATTACGATGTATGCATACGAGCGTGTCAATCAAGGATTACCTATGACTGGAGTTGTTGAAGTGATTGCGACAGCCCCAATTGGTAAAATTATTGATGATTTAGAACTATTTATTTGTTGTAGTGAACCTGAAGAATATGAAGGGCAAGTTCTTTTTATCCCTTTCTTCTAAATATAATAATCACCATCTTAATATCAATGAATAGGAGCATGGGCAAGGCTGTCTATTTCTAGCCAAGATCTAGCAAGCAAAAATGGATTAATTTCGCTGTTGAGTTCAAAGAAGTTATAGGCGATCGCTTTCAGGATTCGTCCCGATCTCAAAGACAAATAATATTTAAGCGATCGCGCCTAATTATTCTGGTGGCGATCGCATTCAATTTTTATCCATGCGAACAGATAAAATAGCTCTCTTGCTATAAAGCTCAACAAAAATTATGTAACCCGTAACCCTTCAAAGGTCATCACAAGACCTTACTTTTCACGGGATCTTTGAAAGGCATAACAGAAGGGTCTTTCAGGGAAAGGGCACAGATGAGGTTAAAGTATAAAAAATGAAGTAAAAGTAGGCAAGAAAAATGATGAACTGGTGGGACAAAAACTTTGCGAGTTGTGAATTAGGGGATGAGAGACTAAGCGACAGAGCCTACACAATCGGCAAAAAACTAAGTGAAGGATTTGGGAAAGCGTTGTCCGAGATATTCAAAAGTGGCTCTGAGTTAAAAAGAGCTTATGAGTTTTCGCCAATCGGAAAACAGAATTTAGCAAGATCATAAAACCACACTGTCAAATGACCAGTGAAGCCGTGGAAGAACAAGAATTGGTCTTATGCATAGGAGATACCACCTATCTAGATTATGGCAAAATTAAAGCCAAACGGGAAGGGTATGGACCAACAGGAAACGGTGGGAACGGATTAATTCTGCATAGTGCCTTAGCGATCGCCCCCGAACAAGGACAAGTAATCGGGTTGTTATGGCAAAAATTGTGGAACCGAGAACCAAAAGCAAAGCCACCGCAAGATGAAACCGCAGAAGCGAAAAAGCAACGACAGGCGCTTGCCCGAAAAGCAGCCCGACAAAGGTTATTCAAAGATAAAGAATCTTATCGATGGGTAGAAGCAATGAGCGAAGTCGAGCATCAAGTCAGTAGCAGCACCCATGTAATTCATATTTTCGACCGTGAAGGAGATATCACCGAAGTCTTCGACCAAGTACGACAACTGAAACATACAGGGGTATTAGTAAGAGCAGCCCATGACCGTAGCTTAGACCAAAATAGCGAACGACTATGGCAAAAACTGGAGTCGCAACCCGTAAGATTTGAACAGGAAATCAAAGTACCAGAGACTGGTAAACGTAAAGCCCGTATCGCGAAATTAGCAGTACGATTTTCTAAGGTTCATCTACGGGTTCCCTATCGTTTTGACAATCGTGACCCATTACAAGTCTATGCTGTCTATGCAACGGAAATCGATTGTCCTGAAGGTGAAACTCCTTTGGAGTGGATGCTTTTGACCACTGAAGTCGTGGAAGACTTAGAAACGGCAATGAAGATTTTGCGTTGGTATACTTACCGTTGGCGTGTGGAAGATTTCCATAAAATCTTTAAGTCTGGCTGTCAGTGTGAGCGCTATCGACTTGCTGCTGAAGGGATGAAGACCTTGTTAGGCTTTTTAAGTGTCTGTGCCGTTGAACTTTTACAGGTTACTTATCTCCATCGCAATCAACCTGATGCTCCTGCCGTTGAGATTCTTTCTCCTGTCCAAATTCAGGTTTTAAAGGCTAGATTCCCTAAATCTCCTCCTGTCTTAACTGTTGCTTGGGCTATCGAGTCGATTGCTTTCCTTGGTGGCTATCTTGAACATCGTCGTAAATCTCCCATTGGCATTCAAGTCCTCTGGCGTGGTTGGTCTAATCTACGTGAACTTTGCCAAGGTTGGCTTCTTGCTCAAATTCATACTTAACGGGAAAAGTAAGATCACAAGACACAGTTTAAATAAACTAACACCAAAAAACTTTTGCCTCCCGCTGTGCGGGAGGCAAAAGTTTTTTGGTGTTAGTTTATTTAAAGGTACTGATAGCCATAGTTATTAGTAGTCGTCTCGAACAGCAAACGTGATCGTTTGCTTCGTCACGACATTAATCACGGTATTTGGTTCAATCACTGTCACCTGTGGAGCTGTCACATTACCAACTAGCACTGAAGCCGCCGCCCCACCAAGAATATCGATAATCTGGACATTGCCACGCAGTACCCCACCGAGGACAGCTCCTGCGGCTCCACCGATGCCAGCATCAGTCAAAATTGCCCCTGTATTAGTTTCACGAGGATCTTTGATGTCATTAATCAAAGCCGATTCAGCTTGAAGCCTAACGGTCGCACCACGACTGGTAAACTTTTGGGCGACAAACCTAGAGCCACCTTCCGCAGGTACAAATTGTCCCTCGATCACAGCCCCAGCAGGAATCAACACCGTGCCATTGTTTGCCGCGATATCTTGGGCAACTAAAAGACTTGCCGCGACTGTTTCGCCCTTAGCGATGTAAAGGGTATCTTGGCGATTAATTTTGGTAGCGATCGCTTGACCAGCAGGTAAACTCAAAGTCGAACGAAACAATTGAGCAACTTGTTTTGGAGGAGCTTGAGTTTGTGTAGATTGAGGATTAGCAAATTTAGTTTGAGATACCTGCGCTTGATATCTAGACTGCGATCGCCTTGAAGATGCGACACTTGGACTCGCTATTAGCAAAGAAGTGGCAGCTATGCTAATTGCCATACTTACCGATGAAATAGCGGCTAATTTTGAAATATGTTTAGCACTCATAAATGCCTCAGGGGATGCCCATAAGTTCTAACTAGATATGACTAGCAAAGGTTTATTTTTGTTCCGATTGCGATCGCCTTTGCCACAAGTTTGAAGGCTAACTATTTGACAACCCAATCAGGGGTAACTACAATGTAATTACTCCTGATTTCAAAGGGCTCTAACTATGAGTACAGCAATAAGAACTCGAATCATTAAAATTGGCAACTCTCAGGGCATCCGTATTCCTAAAACCTTATTAGAGCAAAGTGGAATTCAGACAGAAGTTGAAATTGGAATCGATGGCGATCGCCTTACTATTCGTCCTCTGCCACAATTAAGGGTCGGTTGGGATGAAGCTTTTGCAGCGATGGTATTACAAAAAGATGATGTTCTTTTAGATGATGTGAATCCAACAGATTGGGAACGGGTTGAATGGGAGTGGTAGCTAAACGATTTGATGTTTTTCTGGTTAATCTCGATCCAACTATTGGGAGCGAAATTCAAAAGACTCGACCTTGCGTGATCATTTCACCAGATGAGATGAATTGCAATATCTCTACGGTGATTATTGCGCCAATGACCACAAAAGGTCGGATATATCCCACTCGTGTGATTTGCCAGTTTCAGGGTAAAGATGGTCAAATAGTTCTCGATCAAATCCGTACAGTAGATAAGTCTCGTTTGGTTAAGAAGATTGGTTCAATCAGTCAAGATGAACAAAGAGAAGTCCTTGGTATTTTGGCTGAGATGTTTGCTGAATAAAGAAAGGAATAAGCGATCGCATTTTCTCTCATTATCAATTAATTGCGATCGCCAAAATCCTCAAGCTAATCAAAATAGCGATCGTCTTGCTGGTTTATATTGACGATTACGTTAGAATTAATTCAAAACAAGTAGTACAGCCGTAATGCTATGCAAATAAAAGAACTCACTACCGAACAGTTTCGTTTACTAGTTCGTGAAGTTGTAATTGAAGTGCTAGAAGAATATATAGATCTAGATGAAGGTAAGAAGTTAAAAACTGCAGTTGTGGATCGTTTATTACGGCAACAACTGCAATCAACTGTTATTCCTGCTAGTCAAGCTATGCAATCATTGGGGCTTAATTGGGACGAGTTATAGTGTTGATTTTACATCTGATGCGATCGCCGATCTTGCAAAAATTGATCGCACTAATCAAATACGGATAGCTCGTAAAATCAAGTGGTTAGGCGAAAATTTTGAACAAATTACGCCTCTATCACTTACTGGTAATTTATCAAGCTTTTTTAAGCTTCGCGTTGGAGATTATCGAGTTATTTACGCGATCGCGCAATCACAAAAAAGTGTCACTATCCATCAGATTGGACATCGCCGAGAAATTTATGATTAGATGAATTGATAATTTAAGACAGCGATCATTTTTCTCAAATCTAAAAATTAATTGAGGTCAACAACATACCCAAATCAATTTCTTTTTATTTTTTTACATCAGCATCTAACCTTGCAACTTCAGCAATCATTAAATAGGTTTGAATGACTGCTAGACGTGTTTCTTCTATAGTTACATTATCATGAACACCCTTACAAGCCTTCTCATAAACAGCATCTAATCTTGCCGCTAAATGTTCAATCTCTGAATTTAGAATTACTGCTGTGCTTTCACTCTGTAATTTTTGTTCCAAAAATGCAGTTATTCTATTTTTATATTGTTCCTGCCCAACTTTTCTAGGCTTACCTCTTCCATCGATATAATCAATATTAGACGAAGGGAATACCGCATCAGCTAAAGACATTAAAAGACGACGACAAGAAGTTAATGCAGCGGTTCTTGATTCGGTATCATTATCTCTAGTTCTTTCATTTATTGCGACTATTTTTTCAGCAACTTCTGGACATCTTGCTCGTATAAAGGTATCTACTTCTTTACGAGATTGCTCAAATATATCTTGTACAACATCGCCAAACTCAATTGATATTAAACAATCTGTAGCATAGCTGTGGATAGAGCTTTTGAGAGCAGAAAATAGTGATGCGTTTTGCTGATATGAAGTTTTCATGTTATTAAGAAGCTTCGCTTGAGTTGCCATCAGTTGTTCTGTAGCACGTGCAGCAAGAAAATTTTCTGCTATAGGAGATGGCTGATTTGCATTAGTATTTAACAGAGTCGCCTCATCTGCCTTATACTTAGCTTCTAATACAGGCAGACTTTCCTTGTAATATTTATCATCTGTTAAACGTCCTGCCGATTCTGCATATTTTTTGCATGTCCCAAGATTAAAATAATTGTCAGGATAGCCTTTTAGCTCACAATCTAACCATTTTTGTGCGTCTGAGTCACGAAGCAAACGAGCAAGCTTTTTAGCCTTCATCAAATATTTTTCTACTGGTAAATTTTGACTTTCCATTTCGTTAAGTAGCTCTCTTACAGTAGAACGTGCCTCATCAATCCTTGATCCACTACTGTTATTATTCCTAATCATCTAAATACCTTGTGGTTTATATACTGTACTAAACGATTTACATGGAATTTCCAGAATAACATGATAGCAAGAAAACTAAAAAATCATGTTAAAGATAAAATTGCATCGTTGATCGTAATCATCAAAGTCATCGGCGCAATGGGCGCAACCGTAAAACCACACTTCTCATAAAATTGCTTTGCCTCATCAGAAATTGCTTCCACTAAAATCGCTCTAATTCCCGCAATTTCAGAAGCTTGCAAAGTGCGAAGTATCGCATCCCTTAGCAAGGCTTTGCCAATTCTCTTACCCTGCCAATTTTGATCGACTGCTAAACGCCCAATAATCATCACAGGAATGGGATCAGGCATATTTCGCTTGACTTTGCCTGTGGAGAGCGTCTGTGCGATCGCACCATTTGCTAAACAGTAATAAGCCACAACCACATTCTCAACAGTAACTACATAGGTTCGCGAAGCACCTTGTATTTCATTCTTGAAGGCACGATACTTTAACCAATTATTTAGTTGAAGATTTCCACAATCAAATTGATCGACTTGATGAGAAGGATTAAGTTTTTCGGGTCGGTTAATACCTTGATTAGCCATTAATCCCAAGGAGCCTTTGTCGTTAATAGTTGGCGCAGATTATCGTTAGGTATGATAGGAGCATCTAAGCGATCCATGAACTGCTGAAATCGCTCTGCATCGACATCAAACAAACAGCGATCGAGTAAAACATCTTGTGCTTTTTGGTGGGCAGATTCCAGCATGAATTCTGAGCGACTTTTACCTTGTAATGTCGCCGCCCGATCAATTAAGTCTCTCTGATTTTGACTAATCCGAATATTAATGGACAAGTCACGGGTTTGATTGAGAACTTTATCTTTGATCTTTGTCGTCTGAGATTGAGATGGCTTAGGCATAATTAAAAATTGTTTATATACCTTGGTTAGCTCTATATTAACGACTTTGTATATACAATGTCAATACAAACGTTTCCGATCAGTATTCGGGCTAACTATAGCGGTTTGTGTTTGAGCGCAAAGCGCTGTAAAAACAAAAAAGCCGTGCTTTGCACGGCTTTTTTGTAATGAATTGAGAAAGTTATACGTTAACTTCAGCAGGTTTAACTTGAGCTAGCAAACCAGTCAGGAATTCACCCTCGATTACTTCTGTTTCTAAAAGCTTCTCAGAGATTGACTCTAGCAAATCACGATTGGCATTGAGAATCGCGAGCGCCTTTGCATGAGCATTTTCGACGATAGTTTTGATTTCCTTGTCGATCGCTTCCGAAGTTGCAGGGCTGACATTGCGTGCCATCTCCATACCACCAAGGAATTGATTTTGTTGCTTCTGATAGGCAAGTGGTCCCAAAACTTCGCTCATGCCGTAGCTAGTTACCATCTTGTCAGCAAGGTCTGTAGCACGTTGGAGATCATTCGATGCACCAGTGGTGATGCTACCAAAAATGATTTCTTCGGCCGATCGCCCACCGAGAAGAGTCGCAATTTGGGCTTCGATTTCTTCTTTGCTTAACAGGAAGCGATCTTCTGTTGGCAGTTGCAAGGTGTAGCCGAGAGCCGCCATACCGCGAGGCACGATTGAGATTTTCTCAACTTTGCCGCTACTAGAGTTAAGCGCTCCTACTAGAGCATGACCAACTTCGTGATAGGCAACAATCCGCTTCTCGTTCTCATTGAGAACGCGACTCTTCTTTTCTAGACCAGCAACAACTCGTTCGACGGCTTCAGCAAAGTCCTCAAGCAAGACAGTTTCACGTCCAGCACGAGCCGCAAGCAGCGCCGCTTCGTTAACGAGGTTGGCAAGGTCAGCACCCGCAAAGCCAGAAGTACGAGTAGCGATCGTTTCTAGGTCAACACTCTTGTCGAGGGTGACTTTCGCAGCATGGATTTTGAGAATTGCTAAGCGTCCACTCTTATCAGGGCGATCGACTAAGACTTGGCGATCGAAACGACCTGGACGTAACAATGCTTGGTCAAGGGTTTCAGGACGGTTGGTTGCGGCGAGAACGATCACTGTCGTTCCATCAACACCAAAGCCATCCATTTCCGTGAGCAACTGATTGAGAGTTTGTTCGCGCTCATCGTTACCGCCGTACATACCACCGCTAGAACGAGCCTTACCGATCGCATCAAGTTCATCGATAAAGATGATACAAGGCGATTGTTTTTTGGCTTGCTCGAATAAGTCACGTACTCGTGAAGAACCAACACCGACAAAGAGTTCTACAAATTCAGAACCAGAGATGCTGAAGAAAGGAACACCTGCTTCACCAGCAACTGCTTTGGCAAGCAAAGTTTTACCAGTACCTGGAGGGCCAACGAGCAATACGCCTTTAGGAATCCTTGCGCCGATCTTGGTGTACTTCTCAGGAGTTTTCAGGAACTGCACAATTTCTTGAAGTTCTTGCTTAGCTTCATCGACACCTGCAACATCGCTAAACATGGTTTTAGTCGCTTCGCCTTCGACATAGACCTTGGCTTTACTCTTACCAATTTGCAAGCCACCAGGTGCACCGCCGCCGCCACCGTTACGACTAAAGAGTTGGAAAATACCCACAAAGATTAATGGAGGAATTACCCAGCTAAGTAATGTGCCGAACCAGCCAGACTTTTGCACAGGTGCGGCGGCAAATTCTACGCCACTCTTTTCGAGTCTTTCGGGGAGATTTAAGTCAAAAATTGGGGTGGTGGAAATCACATCACCAGGGATATCAGGAGTGACACCTTTTAATTGATAGGTGATTTGGTCTTGTCCGATATATACGCGTGCTACATGTCCTTCTTCGATTTCATGCACGAAGAGGCTATAGGGTACACGCGCTACGGGAGGCGCAAATAAGTTTGGTAAAAATATATTTATAATTAGCAATCCTGCACCGATCAGCAATAGGACATTGCCAATCAGACGAGCACGCGATCGCTTGGGGTCTTCTTTTTTTACAGCCATTTTTTTATACTTTAAGATTTGTTGCTAAAGTCATTATAGAAATGATGGTTTACGGACGCTAGACTGAAAACGTAGGGATAGCCGCCTGTATCGCTAGGAAGATAAAGATTAAAAAGCACCGCATCGCGCCACTTTTTGTTTCACGCAACTTGATAATTGAAATTGAAGGTTGCCCATTGTTGGACATCTAACATCCATGTGTCATTTATATTAGCGGCATTGCCAAAATCTGAAGGCTTGCCTGCGCGATCGAGATCATCTAGTAGACATTGTGCGACTTGTAACGGATTGGGAATAGAAATTAATCCATTTAGAGATGAAGCTTGACGTTGCGAGGCTTCTAAAATTTTGGCAACCTGTAAAAGTGGCGATCGGCTAATCACAATATAAACATCGACCATGCCTTTAGGAGCAGAGACAGCCCAATTCATTGGCGCTTTGGGATAGGGAATAGTTAAAGTTTCCGATGGTGGAATGATGCCATCGTTGGCGTAGGGAGTGGCGATGAAGTTGGGTGTGAGAATCTTGCTGCGCGGATCGAGGCAGAAAATTCGCATATATAGCGGCTGATCGCTAAAGTTTTCGATCTCACATTCGAGTCGATCGCCGATATTAATTGGTTTAGTCCTTACGATATTGCTGACTGTATTTACAGGAATTAGCGCAGCACGCGCCGCAGATTTGCTAGCCACAGTGACGGCTCTTTCATCGACACCGATCATGGCTTTGAGCGTGACACGTACATCGAGATGGGTTGCGGCTTGATTTTCAGTAGTATGGATCAGTTTGGCAGCAAGGAGGCTTTCAAGAAAAGGTTGTAAGCGCTTAATCGCCACACCTACCGACTCTCCCACAGAACCAAAGGAGCCAAGAATCGGTGTATGTCCGACTGTAAATAAACCATAGCTTGCTGACTGCACCCCAAATAGGCAATCCGCGCATTGTTCATTGGCATTTACGCCAAACATATTTGGCATGGTCGAGAAGGCACTGGTGGCATCAACACGCTCAATTTTGCTCAAGCCCACATCAAGGGCGATCGCTAATTGGACATTGTGCGAAATTGCGCGCATTACTTCCTGAAGTAATTGCCCTGTTTCCAATTTGGGATTGATGCTGTAATCATTTAAAACTTCAATTTTGCCGTTAAATCCATTGCGCGATTTGAGTTGAACTGTTGCTTGTGGATTAGATGGAATCGATTTTAGAATAGACGCTGTTTCTGCTTGATTAGCTATCTGGGCACTTGTCGCTCCCACCACATTCAAAATTGCCCCAACCGCATAGTTACTCAAAACGGCGATCGGTAAACCTGCCAAATAGACATCTGCTGTATGGCGATCGCTGCTATTAATAATCACGCCATCAGAACCAAAGTCAGGAATTGGTAACATCTCAGCAAAGGTGCTAGTAGAGATCGCCTTTTGCTTCGCCGCTTCAACTTCCCACATATTCGTAACTTGTTTCTCGATGGTGAGATTGTCATTGTGCAAAGCACGGCGATCGAGGGTGGTGGCAAGATCACTCATCACCACATTGATCTTCGTCGCAGGAACGATCTGCCATAGTTGCTGCACTAAAGCGTAGGTAAATGCGCCACTACTAAAGCCTGACCATTGAGCATCGGCACAGAGCATATCGCCTGAGGCTGCGCGTAGGGTTGTGCCGATTAGTTTCTGATCAATGGGTTGCTCGCTCGGCTCTGTGACCGTCGGTGGTTGCCAGTTTTTTAGCCCAACTCGCGATCGCAAACGGAAATTGCCAATTGCCGATACATTCGGGTAGTAAAAGCCTGCATCAATAATATTCAAAATCCGATCCGTGGCGATCGCTTGCAGCCACCCCTGCCATTCCTGTTCCGTAATGTCCCGCAGGTTTTCCAGATTTTGAGGCAAGCTACTATCCACAGGCACAAGCGTATTGTAATTACCGAGACGTGAACCATGTCCGCTAAAGTGAACGATTACTAAATCATCGGGCAAAGTCTGGGCAACTAAATGAGTCGCGATCGCATCGGCAATGTTACTGCGGGTGGCATCAAGATCGGTCAGCGTCACAATATCTTGGGGCGCAAAGCCAAAGCGATGAATTAGTAATTCCTTTTGTAACTCCACGTCATTGACGCAACCATGCAAAGGCAACCATCCATTCGCTGTTGCTGACAATAAATTTTGCGGTTCCTCTTTAGCGTCATATTGATTAATCCCTATCAATAGCGCTCGTTTACGTGGCGTTGAGGCAGTCATTTGACGAACATATTGATCGGCAGCAAATGCCACGCGATCGCGGGTGAGAAATTGCCATCCGATCAGACTAGTCAGTCCTGCTTGTAAGAATTGTCGCCGCGCAATTCCCATATTTCTGCCGTGATTTCCTTTGTTTTTTTGCGATCGCTCCTTTAATTAAAGCCGATGCAAGCCAACTCTTTTCAGTTGTTTTGCAAAATTTTCAACTAGATTTTTCAATGAGTAGAATTACTCAAATGAAAAAATGAGATGAGACACTTTGCGTTTTATCTCATTTTTTGTTAAAGATTTTCTGGATCAACACCAATTTCTCGGAGCTTAGCAGCAAATTTTGCGATCGTATCTAGAGCTTGTTCTTTGGCGATTTTTTCAGTCTCAGCTTGTTCAGCTTGTTCGAGATAAGTTAAAAACCTTGTGCCATCAGGCTGAAAAATCTTGAGAGTTTCATCGGTGAGTTCAAAACGAATTCCTAAGCGAGGACTTGTCCAATTTTGGATATCGGCAATTGGTTCGAGATGGTGATCATCATGATTTCTTAACCAACCTACTAAATCATTGGCAAGATGATCGTAAACATAGTATTCCTCAACACCATAGGTTTGATAGAACTCAAACTTTCTTGCCATCTCTGAAATTCGATTTCCCCTAGATAACACCTCAAATACTACCTGAGGTGCAATTCCTTCTTCGAGGTGTTGAATGTAGGAACCTCTTGCGCCCTTGGGTCTACCAAACGCGACCATCACATCAGGAGCGCGACGAATTTCTGACTGCCCCTCCACAGGATACCAAAGCAAATCTCCCGCGATGAATACATCATTGTTGTCTTTAAAAAGAGCCTCTAATCCGCCTTCAATCGTGACGATCCATTGATAATGCTCGGTACTTTCTGCCATCGGTTGCCCATCGCTACTAGGATAGATGATTTCTAATTTGGAGATTGTGTTGGTCATAGTTTTTGATCGGTATTTGGGGTTGATAAATTCGCGATCGCCAAGTAGCTAAATCTAATTATATAATCTCTTTATCCAATAATCAAAGGTTGGCACTTCGCGCTAACCTTTGATTAATTAGCGTATCGATATCTTGAGCCAAACCTTTCCTAAATCGCTATATATACATATTCCCTTTTGCAAGCGACGCTGTTTTTATTGTGACTTCGCGATTACTACTGGCGGTGAGAATCTTAAACAGCAATATGTTGATGTGCTATGTCAAGAAATTGCGCTCACTGTCGCGGAGATTCCACCATTGGAAGCTTTGCAAACGATCTTTTTTGGTGGTGGAACGCCATCTTTGCTATCGGTAAAGCAGCTTGAGCAAATTCTAGGAGCGATCGCAAAATATTTTGCGATCGCTCCTAATGTTGATATCTCTCTCGAAGCGAATGCGGGAACAGTGAGTCTGGAGAGTTTGCAAGGTTATCGTAGTTTGGGTGTGAATCGAATCAGTCTGGGTGCACAGGCTTTTCAGCAAGAGTTATTAGATGTCTGTGGGCGTGGTCATAGTGTTGCGGATATCTATGAAGCCGTGGATGCAATTAAGAATGCTGGCTTTGAGAACTTCAGTTTGGATCTAATTTCAGGGCTACCCCATCAATCGATGGCAGATTGGCAAGATTCGCTTCAGAAGGCGATCGCATTAGAGCCTAAACACTTATCCATTTACGATCTCACTATCGAAGAAGGAACTGCCTTTGGAAAACGATATCAAGCAGGTGACAATCCATTGCCAACGGAATCCCATACGGTTGAGATGTATATATCAGCCCATGAGTTACTTCCATCTGCGGGTTATGAACATTATGAAATCTCGAATTATGCTCAATCTGGTTATCAGTCAAAACATAATTTGACCTATTGGCACAATCAGCCTTTTTATGGCATGGGCATGGGTGCAACCAGTTACATCGATCGCCAAAGAATCGATCGCCCTCAAAAGATGCGCCAATATCTCGATGCGATCGCGCTCTGGCAAAGTACAGGAATTGGATTTACGGCTCCGATGATCGAGCCTAAGGAGGAGCTAATGGACTCACTCATGCAGGGTTTACGATTGGCGGAAGGTTTGAGTTTGAATGCGTTGCAAGAATCCTATGGGAAAGAATTATGCGATCGCGCCTTGCGGATTCTCGATCGCTATCGTGAGAAGGATTGGGTCAGGTTTGTGGAACAGTCTGAGGATGTTTGTATTATGTTAGTTTCGCCCAATGGTTGGTTGTTTTCTGATATCGTCATTGCTGATTTGTACGAGAATTTGTAGGTTTAAGGTTTGATATGCGACCGCTGTGTTGGAAAGGTGGAGGGAGTAGCTAATTCCTTTTAGATGAGTGAGATCAGTGGCTTAGTGGCATTGATGTAAAGGAATCGATTGCCTGTTTGCTCTTTCACAACGGTAAATCCCAAACTCGTTATCAAATCCAGTAATTCATGCTTTTTATCTGTCCATCGGCTGCTAGTTTCGGCGATCGCTTTTGCCCATCCTTCGATGGTTCTGTTAAAAGCGATGATGATCGTAAATTTACCTGAGGCTATACTTCACGCTTGGAGGGAAAAGCAGTTCAAGTTTATCTGGTTTAATTTTAAATAAAGGACCTTTCTCACTTACACGTTCTTTAATCGTTTTTCCATTACTCGTCCTCTTAATAAGATGATCAAGAGTAATTATTCCCTGTTCTAGCAATAAATCGAATTGGGACACAATGGGACTACGTGTATGTTCTATTTTTGTAAAACAGAAATACTCAACTTCATTAATAGTAACGGAATCAGCGGCAATCCAAAAGGTCTCCTTATGCTTCTTTTTGAGTTCAGCATGAAGTGTCGCTAATTGCCAAATGGCAAAATCACCAATTTTTAATTCTTGACTAGTTTCAATAAGTTGATCCAACTTTGCATCAATTCTTAAAAATAGCCCTTGGGAATTAGGCTTCAAAGTACTGACTGTACAGTAAAGCTTGAAATCATCTCCACGTTTATACCCAAATTGATTAAGAATTTCTGCTGAACTTTTGAATTTACTAAGATTCCAATCTGGAACTTTTGCAAACAATGTTTTACGGTTTCCTCGTTTGTCACGAAATGATTTCAACTCAATACCTTTATAATCTGGTTCTTGGCGAGAGTTCATCGCAATACCTAACAAAGTTTCCAATGTCCGCCCAATTGCTGTATCACCTGTTCCAATAGCCTGAATTTGTCCGCGTGCAGCAATTGTTCTAATTTTAAAAAGTAACTCTTGAGCAACTTTGTTTGCACTTTGACTAATACTACGGATCAGATCTGCAACTGGCGTAACAATTATTCCATTCAGAATTTGCTCAATATCAAGTTTTGTTAGATTAAGAACATATAGTTCCATCTCAAACACAAAAATACCAAGTATATCGTTGGTATCAGCATATTTCTTCAATCCAGTGAACCAGATACGTGGATCGCCATTTTTGGTAATAGGACGATACAAAGAAGCCTGACTAGAAATAAATCCATTTTCTGATGCAATATGGGAACGTATAATTTGTTTGTGTTGTGGTCCTTGTCCCTGCGTACCATAATCATGAATACCACGCTCATATAGAAAAAGCCTGAATAGAGTCGTTGCATCCATAATAGATTTTTGTAAGCCTGTAGCTGTAGGCATCAAGAAACACATCTCGATGTTTTCACTAGTTAAGATTTTGATGTTTTTTTCTTCTAAAAGATTAAATGGTCTCATCAAGTTAACTAGCTTGTTTCTCTAGATTTTGTGACACCTGACAAGGTTTCATAGTGAATTTGAGCGCTTTTTTAAGAAGTTCAAATATTTTTTTTCCGACTGCTTCAGCCATTAATGGTGGTACTGCGTTTCCCACTTGCGTATATTGAGGAATTTCAAATCTCCGACGTAAGCTGCCAGTTGTTTCTTTTGCCCTAAAAACAAAACTATCAGGAAATGACTGTAGCCTCGCCATTTCTCGTACAGACATAGTTCGAGCTTCGTTAGGATGAACAAAATCATCTGGAAGAGATAGAACAGTTGGTGAAGGAGAATCCCATTTTAATGGGCGCTGACTATGCTTTTTCGTCGAAAGACTCATCACCCGTTCAAATAATTCCTCTATATCTTTTCCCAAAATTTTCCCGTCAGGGGCTTTTGCTGGCAATTTTATCTTAACTATTTCACCTTGAATTAGTTGTTTTCTCTCAAGAGCAGATAAAGAGGAGTTTGCTGCTACATTAAAGATTTTTACTGGCACACCATATTTTTGAAATATCTGGTACAACCTAAACCTATCAGCTATATTTTCTGAATGGTTACGCAAACCACTATTTTCTAGTGTGTTTAGTTGTATAGATTTAACGATTTGCGGTGACATCCAACTAAAATCCTCACGCATTAGCCTTGCATAAGAAGCACTGGGAGAATTGTAACGATTATCTTTAGCTGACAAAGCATATTTACTACCTTTTAAATCCCACAATGCATCACGAACAGTAAGTGGTTTTTCGCAAGTAGTAACTGGAGCTAAAGTTGGTCGTTTATATCCAATCACTGGTGGCTCAATATCAAAAGCCGACTTCCAAAATCCCTCCCATATTTCGAGGTTAAGTTTGTCTGCAATATCAGAACGAATACCCAAAATCATGACACGAGGTCTATACTGCGGAACACCAAAATGCATAGCATTTACTTCAACAAGTTGAGTCACGTAACCTGGCCATAATTCATGTAAAGCCGAATTGATCTCGTCAATTGGAGCTTTTTCACCATGCTTATTAAAATTCTGTTTTATACCCAAAACATTTTCAATCAGTACAGCTTTAGGGTGTAACCTCTCAACCATTTCTAAAAATTGCCAAGGCAACTGATTGCGTAAATCTCTTGGATTTCTTTTTCCTGCCATTGAGAACCCTTGACAAGGTGGACCACCTGCAATTAGGTCAATACCTTCGCTTTCAAGGTTCTCCATTATGTTTATATTCTCAAGAACCGCGCTCACTTCATTAACAATTAACTTACGACGAAATTGTTCTTCAATCGTTAGGTTGTTGTATGCGATCCACTCATCTTGTGACTTTATTCGATTTATGAAATTATGATAAAATGTCTCGGCAGCCATAGGTGACTTTTCAACTGCCAACAACAGTTTAAAACCTGCTTTCTCAAGCCCCAGTGAGAGACCGCCACATCCAGAGAATAAATCAATATATTTCATTTCCTAATACTACATCAAACCTACAATTAGTGTGAATAGGGAAAAATATCCGTTACATATTTTTTGTATGCTCGCTGTTTGATGAGGGAATATGCGATCGGGTTTGGGGTGAGGAGAGTGCGATCGCTGTTTGGTTTTAGGGAATAGACAATCGGTTTTTTGGGTGATGAGTGGGCGATCGCTGTTTGATGTGGGAAAAAAGCGATCGGGTGTTGGGTTGTGAGGGGCGATCGCTGTTTGATGTGGGAGTAGGCGATCGGGTTTTATGGATATTGAGGGGAGATCGCTGTTTGATTTGAGGGAAAAGGCGTTTGGATTTTATGGGTGTTGAGGGGCGATCGCAGTTTGATTTGAAGGAATAGGCGATCGGGTGTTGGGTTGTGAGGGGCGATCGCTGTTTGACGTTGAGATTTAGGTGATTGGTGTTGTGGGTGTAGGGGGCGATCGCTGATAAGTTTAATTGGGAAATTCCTTTATGGGGCGGTAGGGTAGTCAGTTCGGTATATCAGCTTATAGAGGGAAGGGAAAGTCTCAACAAACTGCTATAGTCCGTAGACTTTAGATCTATTGGCTCATTTTTTGGACGTATCTAAAACAATGAACTGTAGACTTTTTGTTAAGTAAGTGTGCATGAGCAGGCTTTTATCCTAATATTTCCAACTTCAAACCAATAGGAAAACGACAGAGATGCATACCCGACTCATCATCAATCCCACTTCTGGCCCTGCTGACAAACCTGATCTGTCAACTGAAATTGTCGATGCTTTGCACAATCAAGGCATTGAAGTTGAACTCTGTACGACTTCTCCCGATGAGGATGGTGAGGGACTTGCGGCTGAGGCTGCTAAAGCAGGTGCTGAACTTGTGATTGTAGCGGGAGGTGATGGCACGATTGAAGCCGTAGCGCGAGGATTAATGCATACTCAAACGGTGCTAGGTATTATTCCGATGGGAACACGTAATAACATTGCCGCAAGCTTAAACATTCCCAACGATTTATCTCAAGCTATCCAGACTCTGGTAGAGGGAGTGCGTGGTCGGTTTGATATGGGCAAGGCAAACAATCAATACTTTGTGGAAGTGGTAGGCGTGGGGCTAGAAGCGACCCTCTTTCCTTGTGGAGATGAAGTCAAAGAAGGAATCAAGAAAAATTATTGGGCTGCTTTTAAAAGTGTCTTTTCAGGCATCCAAACTTTTTTGCAGTTTAAACAACACCGCTTGGTCTTGCGCCTCGATGGCAGACGGATGCGTCGTTTACGCATCTTGCAAGTCAATATTTGCAACAGTCCTCGCTATGGGGTGCAGTTTGCCTTAGCGCCTGACGCAAAAATGAATGATGGCAAGCTGGACGTAGTGTATATTGATAACCCCTCCAAATGGGATCATATGCGTCATTTCTTTAAAGCTATGCAGGGTGAACGTCTTCCCCATGAGCGGCTCAAGACTCATCGCGCTGCTAAAATTGAGATTAAGAGTTATCCACCCTTAGAAGTTCATGCCGATGGACAGTATCTAGGCGTTACTCCCATCACTGTGGAAGTGGTTCCAGATGCTCTTTTGATTTGTGTTCCTACGCCTGAGTTGCTATTAAAGTTCGCTGACGAAAACAATAGCTATGGTTTGACAGAGCAAGCTGGCAGCATTTCCACTGATCGCCCATCAATCTCAGTTTAAATTCCACTAATTTGAACTAGTCCGTATAAGCAGGATGCAAGCCATATGCCGCCTGCAACCCATCCACTCAGGACATCTGTTGGCCAATGCACCCCAAAATACACTCGACTAAAGCCCACCCCCAAGGTTAAAAACGCAGCTAAGGGAACAGTAAGTCCTAAAGGAATACTTAGAGACTGCGTTAAGATCGCCGCTAATAAACCGTAAAAGGAAACTGCACTCATGGAATGACCGCTGGGATAACTGTAATCCATCGGACGTTTAGAAGAAGCCCATAGATCAGGTCTTTTACGTCGAAAGAAAGACTTGAAAATCCCATTAAGCAACCATGAACCGCTTAGCCCGATCGCTAAAATCAGAGCTGGAACTGCCTCGTCACGATAAATAAGAATTCCTGCGATCGCTATGAGTATAGGAATGGTAATTTCGCCTTGTGCCATCCAAGTTAGAGTCAGCATATATCGGTCTAGGGTTGGATTAGTCCATTCTTTGAGAGTCAACAAGCACAACTCTTCAAAAGGTAGTAACCAATCCCAGAGAAGGAAACGAGCAATGAAAACACCTAGCGCTAAAACGAGTGTGCCTGCTAGCAAACCTGCCAGCAGATAGGGAGTGAAAGCAATGAGTGATTGGAACAACCAGTAAAGACGAGTACTAACCTGCACCATCGGCAATCTCCAAATATAAAAATTAATGTGATTTAACAAGTATTATAGGCTATTCATTATTTAGGAAATAGGCGCTTAGGATTGCTTAAAATCAACATTTTCATAAATGAGTGATAGCGGAAGATTAAGATCTATGCTAGTTAGTTGAACTTCGGGATCGTTAACGGTTAAATCAGAACTATTAATTGTTAGATATTCCCAAACCTCTGTACAAGTTCTACGACGATAGAACTCAATACTCGGAAAATCTGAATTGATGAGCATATATTCTTGCAATGAGTCGATCTTGAGATAGTTGCGTAACTTAATCCCGCGATCACGATTTTCTGTAGCAGGGGACAAGACTTCCGCAATTAAACAAGGATATTGTAGGAACTCCCTAGCATAGCGATCGCGAGAATCACAACTAACAACCACATCAGGAAAGTAATAAACATTGCTCGGAATGGTCATGAGTTTCGCATCACCACCAAGGATACGACAACCTTTACCACGTAAATGACTTCGGAGCAATACAATTAAATTAAGAGCAATTTCATTATTTTCAAGCTTTCCACCTGTCACCTCGATAACCTCTCCATACTCATACTCATATCTACCTTCTTGTGTTACTTCCCACTCTAGATATTCTGTAGGTGATAGGCTAGGCGATAAAGTAGCAGAAATCATACATTTTGCCCACAATTTTTATATTCATTATAATCAGAAATAGTGTTTGATGATCGCCGTTTGATGTTGAGATTTAGACGATCGGGGTTTGGGTGGTGAGGGTTTGATCGCTTACAGCCTAATTCTAGAAACCAAAAAATTTTCCGACGATGCTAGTAAGATTACTAATAAACTGAAAATTCTTTTCTATTGGAGTAAGTGCTTTTACAGGAGCAACTGCTTGTCGTAAAAATACTCCTTTTCCAGAAAATTGATTATCAATTAACGAAACTTTGTTACGAAAATACGGCCAAAATGTCTCTGTACGGATCGTTGAATATCCTAATCGGCTATCAAAACCTATCAATAAATGACTTTCAACACTCGTCTTTGCTGGAGATGCTTCCATGACATATATCCCTCCACTTCCTTCTAAATAAAGCTTTCCTGTCCCATAAAAAATAATGTACCGATGTTGACCTGTTAGCCAACTATGAAAGCTCCATACCCATTGAGTCTTTACTTGAATATCCCCAGAGATTCCAACAATACAATAAGGATGAATAACAAGTCCATGATGTTGTTGTAATTCTATTTCAGTAATATAATTGCTTACGGTTTTAGGAGATAAAACAACAGTTCCATCTTCAACTATATTTTTAGTAGTAAATTCTGTTAGCTCAAACAATCCCGATGCATAACTGATGAATGGTGCAGACCATTTCCAAAACAATCGTGTTCGCTTAACCAAATTACGATCATATTGATTCATATAATCCATCCGCATACATAAAGGATTAGGTCGATCAACTGTAATACTAACTGTCTTTTTTGCTTCTTTATAGACCATATTTCCATTGGTCATTGGATCAGTTAATTGGATAGGTGGCGACTTTTCTGCGAAAGGAGCAATTCCATAAAAGCACCAGATCTTCCATAAAGGAGAAGCAAATAAGACCAGAAAAATGATGTAAGAAATATGTATCCAATTCTCTTGAAAATTTATTTCCAATAATTTCCATACTCCACCCAGTTTTTGTTCCGCATTTTTAAGTTGTAGACGTTTTGGCTCCAGTTGCCTCATGAGATCCTTTAGTTTTTTCTCGCGTTCAAGATATTCTCTGTCTAGGCGCTCAGAAAATACCTGACTGTCTTTCAGGGCTTTACAAGCTGGCTCCTGTTGCTCTTTTAGCCAATGCTTATCCAAACGATAAAATTCATACCATGGAACCTCCGTCTCACATTCTTCTTTAATGCGGAGTTTGATATTGTTCTTTTCACGATCAAGATCTATTTTCAGTTGTGGTGTTGTAGTGCGTTCAATCTCCTTAATATCATCATTTAGTTTGTTGATATCATCATTTAGTTTATCAACAACTTCCTGCCCATCCTTCCCTGAAAATTGCTCCCAAAGATTCTGACCTAATGGTCTGAGAGTATCATTTGCAGTAAATAAGATTGTCAATACCGCAAAAAGAGAAAGAATGACAATAATTTTATTGCTCAGCCATAAAACGATAGCTAATATCAGTTTCATGAGATGTTGTTGTCTAAATAATAGTTATCGTACTCGTTTTTCAAGCAATTTTCGGCGTTGCATATGGCAAATTTACTTGTGAAAACTGTACGTTACTTTTAACAGAAATTAGACATGATTACCACCACCATTAGTATTATTCTCAGCAATCACAGTCAAAAATTTGTCTTAAGTCCTAATCCTCAGAATCGCATTTAATCTCAATTGCCGAAAACGTCAACGATATCTATGTGAATGATAAAGAGATATGCGATCGCTGTTTGATGTGGAGAAATTGGCGATCGGGGTTTGTGGGTGGTGAGGGGCGATCGCTGTTTGATTTGGGGGAATATGCGATCGGGTGTTGAGTGGTGAGGGTGTGATCGCTGGATGATTGGAGAAATAGGTGATCGGGTTTTATGGGTGATGAGGGGCGATCAGTTATAAATTATGATTAATCCAGTAACTTAATATTGGCTGTTATGACTAACGCATTACAATACGTTTGCGATTCAGAAGGGCAAACAGTTTCTGTAGTTGTCCCCGTTGCTTTTTGGCAAGAACTAATGGCAGAAAGAGAAACTGCCTATTTACTCAATAGTCCATCCATGAAAGAAAGACTGCTTGCAGCCAGAAAACGACAAGATGGAATCTCTTTGGAATCAGCCTGTGAAAAACTTGGAATTTGATGCAGATGCTTTTGAGGATTTAGCTTAGTGGATTGAAAATGATTGTAAAAAAGCTTTGATAACCATCAAACTGATTCGTGAAGTCCAACGTAATCCATTTGAATGTATAGGATAGCCTGAAGCTCTAAAACACGATCTGTCTAGCTTTTGGTCACGCTGTATTGATCAAGAACATCATCTAGCTTATGAAGTTCTAGACGATCAAATCAGAATTCTGACCTGTCGCTTTCACTACTAAAACTTATTGTTAGCGATTCTGCTGTTTGTCGGGTTGCTCTTTGGCAATGGCTTGTTGCTAGGATTAAGGTAAGGGCAGCAAGACCCAAAAACGATATAGGTAAAGCAATCAGTAAAATCGTTGATGATATGAAGGAAACAGGTAGACCTATTAGACTAATCAGCATGACTGCGATCGCTAAAGCGAGTAAACTGTTATTTTAAAGATTTAGCCGATTTGCTGGGATAAATTAAGGGGCAATTTTCATGTCTTTGAAGATTACCTTTTTAAAATTCAAGTAATTTTGCTAGAGTGAACCTAGTTAAACGCATAGTAAGGAGTTTTGAAAAGAGTATGCAGCCAATCATTTTTCCGGGTTCTGCGGTGCGGGTAGTCAATGAAGGTGACACCTATTATGGTTTTCAAGGACAGGTACAACGGGTGACCGACGAACGTGTTGCCGTGATTTTTGGTGGCGGTAACTGGGAAAAGATTGTATCGTTTCGAGCAACGGAGTTAGAACTGATCGATACGACTGTTAGTTCTAAGGCAAAGAAGAAATAACTGTGGAAAATTTACCGACTCCAGATAAGTCAAT
Source organism: Pseudanabaena sp. BC1403 (assembly GCF_002914585.1). Lineage (NCBI taxonomy): Bacteria > Bacillati > Cyanobacteriota > Cyanophyceae > Pseudanabaenales > Pseudanabaenaceae > Pseudanabaena > Pseudanabaena sp. BC1403. The sequence goes on along the minus strand of NZ_PDDM01000008.1, from coordinate 147,912 downwards.
AGGTAAATCTTCGGGTAAGCCGTCTGGCAATTTAAGGCAAACGGGGCGCTCTGCGGTCACCTTTTTGATTCGTAGCGCTGTTTTGGGCGTGAGTGCGATCGCTGGACTGAGTATTGGTTTAGCGATCTCATTCGTTCGTCCAGATTTAGTATGGCAACCTTCATTTAACTTTTTAAATTACAAGAAGCAGCAATTTACCCTCTCTGCTGATGCTTTGTTTGAGGCAAATAAAGCCAGTATTCGTCCAGAAAGTTTTCGCTTACTAGATGAAGTTGCAGCCCAATTGCCATTGGCAACAGGCAAGAGGGTAAGGATTAATGGGCATATGGATGTAAGCAATGCTGGGGACGCGCTAACTCTATCCTATTTACGAGCCTCAGCAGTTAGGGAATATTTGGCAAGACTGCGTGGCGAACAAACCTATTATTGGATGGTAGTTGGCTATGGTGCTAGTCGTCCTTTGGCTAGCAGTGCTGGTGACAGTAATAGTAAAGGTAACCGCCGCATCGAGATTTTTGTTGATGACTAGATATGCAAATCACCTTTCTCGGTACTAGTTCAGGCGTGCCTACACGCGGGCGCAATGTCTCCAGTGTGGCGGTACGGCTACCTCAACGTGCCGAAGTTTGGTTGCTCGATTGTGGCGAGGCAACCCAGCACCAGTTGCTGCGAAGTGATGTAAAAATCAGCCAAATCACGAAAATTTTTGTTACGCATATGCATGGCGATCATATTTTTGGTTTGCCAGGATTGTTGGCAAGTTGTGGCATGGCGGGGAATGTTAGCCACATTGATATTTATGGCCCATCAGGTTTAGGAGACTATCTCGATGCTTGTTTGCGCTACAGCGAGACACGTCTCTCCTATTCGATCAAGGTGCATAAGGTCAAAGCGGGGCTAGTTTGTGAGGATTCAGAATTTTATATGATGGCAGCTCCGCTCAAACATAAGGTGACGGCGCATGGTTATCGTTTGGTAGAACGCGATCGCGCTGGTAAGTTTGATGTCGATAAAGCGATCTCCATGAATATCCCTCCAGGCCCTATTTTTGGTGAATTGAAACAGGGTAAAACGGTTACGCTTCCCGATGGTCGTAAAATCAATGGGAAAGATTTTTGTGGCGCTCCTCAAATTGGACGAAAGATTGCCTATTGCACGGATACAATTTTTTGTGATAGCTCAGTAGAGCTTGCCCAGAATGCTGATGTACTCATCCATGAGTCTACCTTTGCCCATCAAGATTCCGATATGGCATTTCAGCGGTTGCATTCCACTAGTACGATGGCGGCACAGGTGGCTCTATTGGCTAATGCGAAGCAATTAATTATGACCCATTTTAGTCCTCGCTATTCCCCTGGCAATCCTATTCTATTAGAAGATTTAGTTAATGAAGCAAGAATGATTTTTGCGAATACTATTCCTGCTTACGACTTCATGACCTATGAGATACCTGTCGCCAATTGATGTCAGTTCAAGATACCTTATCGTTATTGTCCTATGAGCTTGGTCACGCACTCTTGGCTCCTAAAGAAATCCCTAAAAGTATTGCAAAGTAACACTTTTAGGGATTTCTTGTTTCGGGATTGAGCAATTTATAAATCAAGGTTTTTCTAATCGCTTGGTTTTTGATGACTTCGGCAACTTGGATGGTTTCGCGGAAAGCTTTTGTAGTCTTTGAACTTGTTTTAGGGTTAGTCCTGTAAATTGGGCGACTAAGTCTATAGCAATGTTGGAACGCAGCATATTTAGGGCAATTTGATTAGATGCTTTCGCTAAACCCTTAGCCTCACCTTCGACCATACCTTCAGCTTTGCCTTCAGCTTTGCCTTCTAGTAGTATTTCTTGATAAATCACTGATTCTTTCATGATTTCACTCCTTAGTAATCTTTGGATGATTTCTTTATTCAGGGCTATACCTGATATTATAGCGGTCGATGCAGCTACGTTACTTTGTATCTGTTTATCTTCAATATTTTCAATTTGATTGGCAACTTGTCTTAAGATTTCTGCGGGATCATTAGTTTGAGATAGTGTGGCAAAGGGGAAGAGTCCTTGGTATTGCTGAAATACTTCTGTTGGTTGCTCCCATAGTCTAATGACGTTAAATTCATGGTTGAGCGTGCCAATATTAAATTTGTTTTCATGGACTAAGGGTGATTGGCTGGGGGTGAGATAGATGACGACTTGATGGATTTGTTTGTCGGGAAATTTGCGATATAGCCGCAGCCGATAATCTGCCATGCGGAAGGGGATGTTTTTATTTGGCTCGGTCTGAAATTCAATATGAAGGATGATTTTGGTTGATTCGAGAAATATCACGGAGTCGGCGCGAATTGGCTCGACTGAGAGTTCAGAAGGTTCGAGTTTAGTTAGGGTAATTGCTTCGCCAAGTAGCCAACTGGCGAAGTCTGCGGAGAAACTTTCTGCTAAAAACTTACAGATGTTATCGATCATGGCGGAATTTTATCATCTCAGCGATAAGCGATCGCTAATAATAAGCTGCAAACTTAAGCGATCGCACTGAATAAACGAAAAACAAGGGACTTAATTAAATCCCTTGTTTTTCTACCGAAAGGGAATGATTTCCGCTTTTAAACCAGATTGGGCGAGTTTCTGCACTAGTTGATTGGCAGTAGTATTCTCACTGTAGGCTCCCACTTGCATCACAGTTCTACCACTACGCGATAACCGAAATGCATCGGGAACAACCGTTTTTACCCGCTGAGTTACGGCAGTGGAAGTGACTGGTACAACTACTCGATATTGAAAAGGCTTGCCTGTGGTGGGATCAAGGGTAGCTGGTGGTAAAGCCGCAACTCTAGGAGGAGTCGCAGGAGCGCTATAGTCACGCTCAATGATAATCGTTGTTGGTGCAGCATTAGGATTAGTGGAAACTACAGGACTCGGTAATACTTGACCAGAGCTAGGAGGCTTGGCTGGTACAAATACTGTAGTCGGGTTAGGATTGGGATTAGATTGAATTGGAGTAGAAGGCGCAGTATTGCTTGGAACTGCTGGAATCGATGGCAGTGGTGCAGGAGTGACAGAAGTAGCGATCGCATTGGTAATTGGAGAACTCGATGCTCTCAGATCCAGTAACCCCTTCACCCGTGATTGATTGATTTGATTGCCTACAGCTACTAAAGGAATAGTCGTAGCATTATTAATATCGAATTCACGATTGTTTCGGAAAGTATTATTTCCCAGTGAAATCGTTGTGCCAAGGTCAGGGCGGGGAGAACCATTGGAACTACTAAGAACGACTAAACCATTGCGCTGGTTATCAGCGATCGCATTTCCTCTCAACGTTGGTTGTGCTGTATTAGAAATAATAATTCCATCCACATTCCGAGAGATATTATTATTCGCTAAAACAACCTGAGATTGTTGTCCAATCGACAATCCAAAGCCTGTATTCTCAAACTTATTATCGCGAATTTCCCCTGTGCTTGTGCCAAGCGCCGAAATACCACTGCCTTTATTATTCGTGAATAGATTATTGCCAATGTAAGCATTAGCACTGCCTGTGAGGAAGATGCCATCGTGGGTACTACTCACAAAACTATTGTTAGCAATAATGACATTACGGCTGGATTCTAACCATAGTCCATAGCCGCGTGGGTTACTATTAGTGACTGTGATCCCTTCAATGCGAGAGTTAGTTGCTGCTGCGATCGCAATATTTTGGCTCGCAAAAGTGGGACTGACAAAGCGACCACCACCGCTAATCACTACCCCATTTCCATTAGCGCTAGGATTACCGCGTAAGATCGCACCTTTAGGAAGACGAATTGGAAAACTTTCGCCAGTAGTTTGGCTATATGTGCCATTACTTAATTGGAAAATCGTCCCTTCTTGGGGATTAGCTGCGATCGCAGCCGTGATTGTACGATAGGTCTGTGCATCATTACCTTGTGGGGATACATAAACAATCTTTTGTTGAGCAGCCTGCGCCCAAGCAGCAGAGGGCACAGTGAGGGACAAGAGAAAAGCTACATTAATAAGACTAGGACAGGGAAACTTATTCATATTGAGACACCAACAAGATATCTAGCAAACATGTCTAACTAGACTAGCAGCAAGTTGCTTTTGTTTCACAAGTATGCGCCACAAACAGGAAGTTATGGCAATCGCAAGATCTTACCAGTCACGCCATTCACTCGCTGGCCCCTCGCCACCACCATATTTCGTTGGATCGATTCCTGCGGCGATGGCGATAATATTGCAAATCTCGCATAGGTCTTCCCGCTCTCCCGTTTCGATCAATCCATCATTATCATTAAGATCATTGAGGGTTTCCACGGTTTCCTGAAATGCCTCTAGTTTTGCTTCAGTAGAAGCTTGCTCGCCCAAAGCCACAAGATGATCGAGTAGGGTGTCAAAAGCCACAATGTAAGGTTGACAGGATAGTTCGTTATAATCCTCAATGGTATTTGCAATCCATCGAGCAAAAGGATAGCGTTTCTTAGTTGCTAACAGGCGATCGGTATATTCACTCATAATATTCACTCATAAGTAGCTGGTCATAATTAAAACCCAGAATCAAAAACTGTAGCGCACGCGCAGCGTGCGCTACAGTTTTTGGGTTTTATATTTAATTTAGACTGAGGTCACAGGCTCCTTTGCAAGAAACTTCTCAAGTTCACTAATTGCTTCAGCATCAACTTTCTCTTGCATAGGACAGAACTTAGGTCCACACATCGAGCAGAACTCTGCGGTTTTATAAATATCCGCAGGTAAAGTCTCGTCGTGATATTCCTTAGCACGTTCAGGATCGAGAGACAATTCAAACTGCTTGTTCCAATCGAAGTTGTAACGCGCAGTGGATAGCTCATCATCGCGATCGCGTGCGTTAGGACGATGACGGGCAATATCCGCAGCATGGGCTGCGATCTTGTAGGCAATCAAGCCATTACGCACATCTTCAGCATTTGGCAAGCCAAGGTGTTCCTTAGGTGTGACATAGCAGAGCATTGCAGTACCATACCAACCAGCCATCGCTGCACCGATCGCAGAAGTGATGTGGTCATATCCTGGGGCAATATCCGTTACCAAAGGACCAAGTACATAGAAAGGAGCTTCAGAGCATTCTTCCATTTGCTTGCGAACATTGAACTCGATCTGATCCATTGGTACATGTCCAGGGCCTTCGACCATGACTTGAATATCATGTTCCCAAGCACGGCGAGTTAGCTGACCGAGGGTTTTTAGTTCTGCAAGTTGAGCTTCATCAGAGGCATCATGCAAGCAACCTGGTCGCAGCGAGTCCCCAAGACTGAAGGACACATCATGCTTCTTAAAGATTTCGATGATGTCGTTGAAATGGGTATAGAGAGGATTTTGCTTGTGGTGATGCAACATCCAACGCGCCAAAATCCCACCACCACGGGAAACAATCCCTGTGAGACGGTTTTTGACAAGCGGTAGATGCTCGATCAAGATTCCTGCATGGATGGTTTGATAGTCTACGCCTTGCTCAGCGTGCTTCTCAATGATGTGTAAGAAGTCATCAGGTGTGAGGTTTTCCATTCTACCATGCACGCTTTCGAGTGCTTGGTAAATGGGAACTGTGCCGATGGGAACAGGTGAAGCTTTGATAATCGCTGTCCGAATCACATCGAGATCGCCACCACCAGTGGACAAGTCCATGACAGTATCAGCGCCATATTTGACTGATAAATGTAACTTCTCAACTTCTTCGTCAATGTTAGAAGAGTTTGGGGATGCACCGATGTTGGCGTTGACCTTGCATCGGAAGGCAATGCCAATTCCCATTGGTTCAAGATTTGTGTGATTCTTGTTGGCGGGAATGATTGCCCGACCTCTGGCGACTTCAGCGCGTACCAGCTCGACGGGTAGATTTTCACGCCATGCCACATACTGCATCTCTTCAGTGATGATGCCTTGACGAGCACAATGCATTTGCGTACCGCGATATTCTCCACGCCTTGTAGGTGCAGAGGGGAGTTTCAAACCAACTGTCATGTAAATTTCCTCAAATAATGTGCTTTCCTACGCCGATGTCAATCGGTTCAGGTTCTAAGGATCTGCTCTCAGTCTAGTTATTTCTAGACACTCCTAGCGTGTTGAGATCATAGCATTGTAAAGCTAGTCCTTATAGCTAGAGATAAGCTGGACTATAAAAATTAACTATTTAGGATCGTATAGCAATACAAATTTTTTTAGGACACAAAACCCCAAAGATAAGTGGCGGCGAGAAGCGCCGCCACTTATCTTTGGGGTTTTGAATTAAATAAACTCAATATTGTCGTAAAGATCGGCTATTTGGATTGGCAAATCCAAGAATTGCAAAGAAATCGTAACGTTTGGATCGACGTATTCTGAGAATAACCATTGATTGACGGCGGTTTTAACATGATGCTCAACATGGATATGGTATTGATCGATTAAGAGATATTCCTGAAAAGTATCGATGGTGCGATAATTGGCAAATTTTTCACTGCGATCATAGTTTTGGGTGGATCTAGATAACACCTCCGCGATAAAGCAAGGATTAGTAATCGTATCTTTGCGTCCAGTTTGCATTTCCAGAGGCTTAGGCGCAACCATCACATCAGGATATGCGTATTGTTTTAAAGATGGAATCCAGAGACGCTGATCAACATGAAACACACGATATTCTTTTGTTTTTAAAAGTGCCTTCAATAATATGTAGGCATTCCCAGAAATATCATTATGGTTTGGGGTTCCACCAGTCATCGGAATAATTTCTCCATTACGATATTCACTGCGAGTTTCCGAAGCTAGCTCTAGTTCTAGGTATTCTTCAACGGTGTAGGTCTTTTGGGCAAGTTGAGTAACCATGATGGTTTAACGCCGATCGCGTCCTGATGAAATTTGTTTAAAGTAAGGCTCGGTCTTGTTAGAGTTGAGGCGTTAGCACTACCAATGAGCGATATCGTAATAGTATAGCAAGGGGCAATTGATGGTAACAAGGATGATTACTCTCGTGACGGGCGCAACTCGTTCAGGCAAAAGTGAATGGGCAGAGCAATTAGCAATGCGATCGCAAAAGAATGTAATTTATATCGCCACTGCAACTTGTTATCCCGATGATGCGGAATGGGAATCTCGACTACAAAAACATAGCGATCGCCGTCCTGAGAATTGGCAAACCTTGGAAGTTCCCATGGAACTCGCTAAAGCGATTTTAGGAATTAAAAGCGATTCCAATTATATTCTGGTAGATTCTCTTGGTACTTGGTTAGCAAATCTTTTGGAAGAGGATGAACTGGCTTGGAGCAAAATAGAAACAGAACTCTTACAAGCAATTCAAGTCTGTAAGGTCGATATCACTTTTGTCGCGGAAGAGGTGGGCTGGGGACTTGTACCAGAATATAAGTTAGGGAGAATATTTCGCGATCGCCTCGGTGGTCTGAGTCGTAAAATTGGTGCGATCGCTGATTCAGTTTATCTGGTTACAGGAGGACATGCGATCGACCTCACCCAATTAGGTGAAAAACTTCCTTCGTGATTGAAACGAAACACCAAAAGCTGTGAGCAAAAGGCTTTAGGTTTATTTGTTATATTCTTTAGGTGACTTGACAAGCACTTAGAGTTAGACCTATTATTAAAAAGTAAGTACTTACTTATTTATGGCTCGTCCTCCTAAAATCACTAATGAAGAAATTCTGATTGCTGCGCGAGAAATCTTTTTAAAAGAGGGTTTTGGTGCATCAACATTGGCGATCGCGGAAAAGGCTGGAATATCTGAAGCTTCTATCTTTAAGCGCTTTGCAACTAAGCAAGCATTGTTTCTGGCTGCTATCGGCATTACAGAAAATCCAAAGTGGGTCAAAACTTTATCCAGTCAAACACCTACTGCGGCAATTAAGGAAGAGTTGATCGTGATATGTGAGCAAATGTTGGCATTCTATCTGGAGGTGATGCCTAGAGTATTTATGCTCATGAATCAAGGTGATTTACCTCATCCACCGCCAATGCCACCTCCGCACCTAAGAGATACCTATTTACTAGCTAGCTTTTTGGATAAAGCGATCGCTTTAAAACATCTGCGATCGTGCGATGCCCTGATCGTAGCTCACATGATTGTTGGTCCAATCATCAATTATATCGTGTCTAGTAATATGGATCAGAAAATGCCCGATGCACTTCCATTGATGAAGCATACCTTAGTCGAGCCATCCATTTTTATTCACAACTTAATTGAGACCCTATGGGAAGGGCTGGCCCCAAAACCGACTCAAAATTAACTCACTAAAAAGGAGTAAATCTATGTCTAAGTTTTCTCGATTGGCTTTTGGAATAACATCTCTAGGTCGTCATCACCTAAATCCCTTAAGTCTCAGAGAGGGTAATTTCTTCTGGCATTCTTATGGATGAAACAACAACTATTGATGGTAACTGGATGCTTTTCTTAGGCGAACTATCGGTAACGCTGCTAATAGTTCAAGATGGTGACACGATCGGTGGAACCTTCGCTAATTCTAGCGAGCATTTATCTCTTAAAGGAAATATTTCTCGCGATCGCATTGTGAATTTTACGATTGAGTCTACTAAGAGAGAGGGTTGGGCTGGCAAATTTGAAGGTGTCATTAATGGCAATGTCATGAATGGAACCACTAATTTGCCGAAATTGGGAAATAACCTCTGGTCAGCATCTCGACTAACTAGAAGATCTAATTCACCTAATTAATCCAACTGTTTTTATACCAAATCAAGAAATGGCGTAGCCATTTCTTGATTTAAAAAACCTTACTGGGTTTTGGTTTCAATTCGCAAAAGTGTTTTCACACTTTCGTGAATTGGTATTACTTATTAACTGATGTTACGTGGAACGTAGATGATGAATATCTTGCTGGTAGCGAAGCAGGGCAATCCCCCTTGCCAGCCCTAGACTTTCGCTATCACAGAAATTCCTTCCACGTAACATCAATTAATAAGTAAGTACTTACATTTTTAATGCTTTGAAGAATATCTACGTATTCCTTTTGTTTTTTGGAGGAAAATCATGTTATCCGATCCAGTTCCTGCGAATGCTTCAAGTCAGAAGCCAGATAAGAAACCTTTGCCGAGAGGGAAATGGCTTAAACTTGGGTTACCTGCGCTTTTGCTATTTTTAGGAGTTGGCGGAGTAGGCTGGCAATTTTTAAACTCGGCATCGGTAAATAATTCTCCAAGCGATCTTATCACTCAGCCTGTAGAACGCAAAACTCTGCCGATTACCATTACCGCCAATGGCACGATCAAGGTTGAGCGTTCGATCAATCTCAGCCCCAAATCAACGGGGACAATTAAAACTTTGCTGGTAAAAGAAGGCGATCGCGTACGTCAGGGTCAATTAATAGCCGAAATGGACGATTCGGGACTGCGTGGGCAAAGCATCCAAATGGAAGCACAAGTCTCGCAACAGGAAGCAAATTTGCAGCGGTTGATCGCAGGTAACCGTCCTGAAGAGATCGCAAAGGCGAAGGCTCAGCTAAACAGCGCTCAAGTCGAACTGCGTCAGGCGGAAGAAGATCTCCTTAGCAATCAATCTCTTTATCAATCAGGAGCAGTTTCTCGACAAACCTACCAAAAAGCAGTTACATCCCGCGATACCGCTCAGGCTTCAGTATTACAAGCACAACAATCGTTAGGATTATCTCAAGCAGGATCGCGCAGTGAAGATATTGACGAAGCTCGCGCAAAGTTAGAATCAGCCTTAGGAAGCTTACAAACTACTCGAACTTCCCTTGACGACACCAAAATAGTCGCGCCCTTTGATGGTCTCGTCATCAAAAAATATGCAGACATCGGAGCATTTGTTAGTCCTTCTATGTCTGGAAGTAGCGACTCGGCATCGTCTTCGTCAATTTTGACCCTTGCCAACGATCGCCTTCAAGTGGTCGTCAATATATCGGAAGCTCAAATTGCCAAAGTCAAATTAGGACAATCAGTGAAGGTGAAAGTTGATGCCTTCCCTAACGAAATATTTACAGGGAAAGTCGAACAAATCGCCCCACAGGCAACGGTTTCCCAAAATGTGACCAGTTTTGAGGTGCGTGTGGGGATTACTTCTACGGAAGTCGCCAAGTTGAAAGCTGGCATGAATGTTGAGGCTCAGTTTGAGGTCGGCAGTTTAAATAATGCGATATTGGTTCCCAATGCAGCCGTAGTTAAGCAAGCTGATGGAACGGGGGTTTATATTTTGGGCAACAATCGCCAACCAATATTCCAAGCGATCCAAACGGGAAATACCGCAGGCAGTTTTACGGAAGTTAAATCTGGACTCCAAGGTAATGAACAAGTCCTCGTCAGTCCTCCTTCTAAGAAAGAATCTAGTTCCTCAGGGGGGATTCTGCCGCCTGCTCCACGCTAAAGAGCAATTTAAAGATCAACTTATTTAAAATTAGCGAGGTATGAATCCTATGACTTTACGCCCTCACAAAATTTCCTATTGGGAAATTGCGGAAATGGCGATCGCCTCTCTCTGGGGCAGCAAACTGCGTAGCGGCTTGACTATGTTGGGCGTAATTATCGGGATTTCTTCGGTAATTGGTATTTCTTCAATCGGGCAAGGCGTGCAGAAATCTACCGAAGAATCCATTCGCGGCTTAGGCACTGATGTTTTGCAAGTAATGGCTGGAGCCGTCCAAAGTGGCGGCGTTAGTCAGGGGATGGGATCGGTCACGACGCTAACATGGGAAGATGCTCAAGCGATCGCGACTCAAGCCCCATCAGCAACTATTGTCTCGGCATATTTACAACGCAATACACAAGTAGTATTTGGTGACAAAAATACTTCCACGACAGTATATGGAACTGATTTAAGTTATCCCAATGCCCGCAATACTTTTCCTGTGGAAGGTAGGTATTTTAACAATGAGGAGCTAGAGTCCTCTGCATCAGTCGCCGTGATCGCTCCCACAGTCAGGAAAAATATATTTCCCAGTAATGTCAATCCCATTGGTCAAAAAATCAGAATTCAAGGCGAGATTTATGATGTGATTGGGGTAATGGAAGCCAAGGGTTCTCAAGGCCCTCAGGATCGCGATGATGCGGTTTATATTCCTTTAACCTCAATGTCCGCTCGGATCATTGGCAATAATTCGCTAACGGGAGTTTCTGTTAATGGAATCTATGTCAAGGGTCAGGACGAAACAAAATTAGACATAGTAAAGTTTCAAGTTGCCAATATTTTGCGGTTGCGTCACAACATTGATGTTCCTGAAAATGATGATTTTCGGATTACTAATCAAGCGGATATCCTCAAAACTTTCAATACAATTTTGAGTCTGTTTACGCTGATGATGGTGGCGATCGCAGGGATATCGCTGATTGTCGGCGGCATCGGCATTGCCAATATCATGCTAGTTTCTGTAGTCGAGCGTACTCGTGAAATCGGTGTTCGTAAAGCTTTAGGCGCAACGGACAATGCTATTTTGATTCAATTTCTGACTGAATCGGTGGTTATTTCCGTAGTTGGTGGTTCCGTTGGCATTGCGATCGGGATCGGGATTACCTTTGCGGCGGCAACTGCGTTTAAGTTCCCATTTATTATTTCTACCAGTTCGATCTTATTGGGGTTTGGTTTGTCAACTTCCGTCGGGTTGGTCGCTGGAGTGATTCCCGCCAGAAATGCTGCCAGACTCGATCCAATTACAGCTTTGCGAAGTGAATAGGGAGAGCTTACGATGATTACAATGGAAAATATCACCAAAAGTTATCGACTCGGAGAGGTTGATATCCCGATTCTCAAAGGGATTAATCTGCATATCGACTCGGGCGAATATGTCTCGATTATGGGCGCATCGGGATCTGGTAAATCCACATTAATGAATATCATTGGCTGTCTCGATCGCCCTACGGGTGGCGAATATTATTTAGAAGAGCTAAACCTAACCAGTCTAGCAAAAGCTGATTTAGCCTATATCCGCAATCAGCGCATTGGGTTTGTGTTTCAGCAGTTCAATCTCTTATCACGAGCAACGGCTTTAGAAAATGTGATGTTGCCAATGGTCTATGCAGGAGTTCCCAAAGAAGAACGCCGATCGCGTGCCGAAGATGCTTTAGTAAAAGTGGGTTTAGGCGATCGCTTATCCAATCGCCCCAATCAACTCTCTGGCGGACAACAACAACGAGTGGCGATCGCCCGTTCGTTGGTCAATCAACCTGCGCTACTTCTAGCTGATGAGCCAACGGGTGCGCTAGATTCGCAAACTTCGCAGGAGGTGATGAATTTGTTTAGCGATCTCAATTCTCAAGACATCACAATTGTCATCGTTACCCACGAGCCAGATATCGCTGCTCAAACTAAGCGGAAAATTTTTGTGCAAGATGGTTTGATTGTGGGCTAATGGTTTGCTGAAGGAGATCGCATCAACAATCAATGGAAAGCACTCTAGAGGTTTGAGTAGCTTCAGTTTCACAGATTTAGAGCAATTGTTGCACTAAAATATCTAATTGTTTTAGTTTGATCGGTTTGCTCATGTATTCATTAGCGCCAGCCGCCAAACAGCGATCGCGATCGCCTTCCATCGCTAGAGCTGTTAAGGCGATAATCGGAATGTCAACCAAACTAGGATCGAGGCGAATTTGAGTGATTGCTTCGAGTCCATCCATCACAGGCATTTGGATATCCATCAAAATCAAATCTGGACGCTCGCTTTTAGTAATGGCGATCGCGTCAACACCATTTTTAGCCACTATAATCTGACATTCTTTGGCTGCGAGATAGCTGGAAATTGTCATGATGTTGGCTTCGTTATCCTCTGCAAGCAAGATTAAGGGTGATTTTACTTGCTGTGATTGACTCTGCTCCAAGATAGACTCTCCTTGTGAGTCGAACTCAGGTAATACTTCAGTGACAGATAAATCTGAACAAAATGGAAGATTTATCGTAAAGCAACTGCCTTCATCCAACTTACTGGTTAGGCTGACATGCCCTCCGTGGATTTCGACCAGGCGTTTTACTAATGTTAACCCTAAGCCAGTCCCCTGATATTGACGGTTTAGGGCACTATCGATTTGAACAAAAGGTTTAAAGAGTTTTTGAATATTCTCTGGGGATATTCCTATTCCTGTGTCAATTACAGATATTCTGAGAAAAACTGAAGACTCTGAGTATTCAGCAAGCTTAACGAGTGATACTTCTAGTGTGATTGTCCCTCCTTCGGGAGTGAATTTAACAGCATTATTTAGAAGATTGATCAAGACCTGACGGATACGCCTCTCATCAAGCATTGTTTCTGGCAGACGACTAGGGATTTTTTCGATTAATTGAATTCGCCTTGTTAGAGCTTGCTGCTTGATGAATACTAAACTTGATTGACATAATTTTTTGATATTGACGGAAGTTAGATTCAGTTCAACTTGTCCAGACTCGATCTTTGCCACATCGAGAATGTCATTGATCAAAGCTAAAAGATGATTACTGCTATTCTCAATAGTTTGTAATGCTTTAAGTTGTTGTTGATTAATGCTCCCAAATATTCCTTCTTGTAGAGATTCATTCATTCCTAAAATAGAATTGAGTGGTGTCCGTAGTTCATGACTCATATTAGCAAGAAATTCATCTTTGAGACGGGTAGCCCGCAATAGTTCTTCGTTAGCTTGCTTTAGCTGTTCTTCCGCTTGGTTACGCCCTGTAATATCTTGGAGAACCTCTCTAAGCTTGATCGCCCCATTGATTTCACTGGGCAACCAAGGCGTAGATTTAAATCTAACTGACTCTTCCCATGCAGCAAAGGACTGACGAGGTGTGAGTGTCACCGAACCATCTGTTTCTATCTTCTTTTGCTTATTCGGTTCACCAGCCCAAGTTACTGTTTGCAAGATTTCAGGTCGAAACCAGAGTATATGGAGATTTCTGATCTGAGAGATTACCATCGCTAGTAGTCCGCTAGCACTATCTTTGTAAACTCCAGCATCTGGATATTGTAAAGATAGCCCATCGGTCACAAATAGATCATTCTTAATTCGGGAAGGTAGCCATTCTAATAAACCGAATATTTGACTTTTATTGGGAGTTGTGCCGATGAGCGTAATATTTACGCCATCACAGATAGCTGCTCCCTGAGCACCAGTAAACTGCAATAGTCCATCTGGCATTGTTTGTGAAGCAGCTAAGAAATCCATTGTTTCAATCAGTCTCTCAACAAACTTGCTCTGGATAGTTTTGAGTTGCAGCTTATAGTCAAGATTTTCATTGGCTTCCTTAGCGGCTAGCTCACTAGACAGTAAATGCCCCAAGAATTCACAAACAGTACGAATTTCATAGGGAATATATTTGGCGCTGTTATGGTGGCAGACAATCAGTCCCCATAGGTGTTTTTGCTGGATCAATGAGACTGACATTGATGCGCCAACTCCCATATTTTTTAAATATTCGATATGAATAGGCGAGATGCTTCGTAACACGCAATGACTCATGTCTAAAAGCTTTACAGGCATCTCTGAATCTTGAGGATCACTAGTAACTAAGCCAACTGGTTGAGCATTAATATCAACAAGAAAGCGTAACCAATTGATTGTATAAAGATATCTTGCTTGTATGGGAATATCTGTATGCGGATATTGCAATCCCAAAAAGCTTTCCATTTCTGGTTGCTTTGCCTCAGCGACAATCCAACCATCGCCGTTTTCTTTAAAGCGGTAGATCATCACACGATCGCACCCTGTTAGTTGCTTTACTTCTTTCACCACTAATGTACAAAGTTCTTCAAGGGTTTGTGTCCATTGAATCTTTGCCAAAATCTTATGGAAACTGTAATAAAAATGAGAAAAAGTGCGATCGCTGGTAGGCGATTCCATTGGTTCGAGTTCTAGGACGATCTCTCCACTTTTTGCAAGGTGGACGATGCCATTAAAGCTCTGAGGAGATGTATCTTTGATAGTTAAGATAAGTTTTAGGGGATTTGTCTGCTCAAATTCACGCATTAGGCTAGCTTGAATAGCGGCGATGCTATCAATCCCGATCAAATCTACTAAAGGACTATCTAATATTGCCTTAGGCTCGATGCCGAGGATATCAATGGTATTGGCACTAACCTGTTTAATCAAAAAGTCTGATGGAGATAAAACCATTAATATTCCATGAGGTTGAATTGTTCCAGGAATATGAATCGGCTCGCGATCGCAATTTGTTAAGGTAATTTCCGAATCAATAAATTTGATGTTAGGTGTTTCTGTCATTTTAATTTCCCTGTTGTAGTTTGAGCAATTATTAAGTATTCAAGAAATCACAATTGCCATCGTCACCCACGAGCCAGATATCGCCGCCCAAATCAAGTGCAAGATTTTTGTACAAGATGAGCTAATAGTTGGCTAATGATTTTAGCTAATGATTTTAATTTAGGCGATGAATAATACTGTTAGTTAAAGATAGCTTATCAATTATTTGTCTTTGCGATCGCCAATAATACCAAAACACTAAATAGCGCAGCTATTTAGTGTTTTTAATACCCTTACAGGGTTTGGTTTTTAATTCACAAAAGTGTTGTCACAATTTTGTGAATTGGTATAACCTCTGTGGATTTGACGAAGAAGGAACTATGACTGATCACCAGCCCAGACTGAACTCCCAAATAGCGATCGCTAAATAATTATCTATCTTGATGATAGTACTTACTATTGCTAAGCAATAGGTGGAATATAATAATGACGAGAAATACCATCAATTTCGTGATAGTAGTGGAAGTTATCTGGATCGGCATTTTCAATAGCTTTAATCAATTCGGGAAGTTCTTCGTGGGTGATAATTGTTTTGACCATGGAGAAGGTATCACCACTATGTCCACCGATACCATTCTGCACGATGTAGGTGCGATGAGGTGATGTCATTTTGATGCAATCTCCAACAGATTGAGGCAGACGGGTTATGATTGCCAACATCGTGATCTTGAATTTGTGATAAAAATTATTAAGAGTTTCAGTAGAAGCAAAAATATAAACGCAGGTATACATAAGTGTGTTAACTACTGGCTCAAATTTGCCATTCTTGAGAATGCTCATGGCAAGACCAAATACTGTAGATATCACAGCAGCAAATATAGAGATTGAACCGACAGGCTTGAGATATTTCATCGCAAAATAAGCTCCAAGAATATCTTCATCACCTGTTGAGCCACGGTTCTGGAATGCTATTGCTTTGGCAACGCCAGTCAAAAGTCCACCAAAAATGACTAAAATTATGCGCTCGTTCTGCGGTTCTGGTTGAGCAAAGCGCAATTCTGGCAGAAGCGTTAACCATATAGTGACTGTGACAACGACAATCAGCGATCGCAAAGCAAATGTTCTACTGACTCGTTTAAAGGCAAAAAATAGCAGTGCCGACTGAAATACTAAATATAGAATGATAAACAAAGCATAATTCTCAAAGTAGTATGACAATGCTGCGGCAATACCTTCTGTTCCTGTGAGGATAACCTCTGACGGTAAGACAAAGTACTTTAATGCGGTAGCGTACAGCAAACCTGCACTTACAATTAATGCATAATCAATCAATCTCTGGAACACAGATGTTTGAACTTTTGGCATGTGATTATATCGCTACAGCCACGCCATTATACCAAACTCACACTTACTCTAAAATCATACCGATGTGGAGTTTCCGCATAACATAATTACATCAATCCAAAATAAGATGAACTAGATTTTATTAGTGCATCCTACTGAAGAGGCACAGCTAAAGTGATGCTATTAGATTTCTGAAAACTATGTTTAGCCTGTTTTAAATGAATCTCTAATGCACTATTTGAGGCGTGTCTATCCACTACGAGTCCGTCGATCAATTCCCTAACTTTGCGATCGCGAATAACCTCTCGAAACTCAACAACCAAGTAGATTTTTTATGTCCCGATCGCCTATCAATTTCTTAATTTCGCGATCGCCAATAACTTCTCGAAACTCATCAACGAAGCAAATCATTTTTGAGTGCTTAATCTTGGCTCGAAACAGATAATTTTAACGGGCTTATCGGTTTGGTATAACGTTTCCGCTCTGCGGCTGCGAGCCATGCTATGCATGTTATAGATCAATCTTCGCCAGCCCGCAGTAGAGGAATTGTTAGGTTCTGATAAGTAACAATGAATTGATGTTAACTACGTGAGAGAATTCTTAAGGACTGGTATTTCTACGAACAGGCAACCGTACATCCAAATTCACATCATACCTGCTACAAGCCAACCTTATATCCTTAGCTGCATCAATTGCCCAGTGAACTCGCTCCGTTGCATGGTCTCTCCCACAAGAACCCACGCCGTGAACCAACTTGTGACGTAAACTAAATGCTCTATCAAGCCCTTGCCAGTTTCTGACTACTTCAGGAAGACGCTGTTCAACCTTGGGAGTAACTTCATCTTTCCAAACCTCTTTATATTTTTTCAAACCATGACAATCTTTTAACTTTGATCGCACTACCACATTAGGTGAATGTCCAAGAGCAATAATTGCCCGCCTAAGTGTCCACTCAAAATGAATTACTGAAAGTAAAGCCGACAAAGCTGGATCTTCATCTAGAAACTGCCGAATGCGATCCTCACGAGATTCACTGGAATCTTGAACTAAAAACACAAATTTAACTCTATTTCGGGTAAACGACTCTGGCTATTTTGAAATTACGTCTGTAAAAAATAAGTGTCAAGCACTATCCCAACAAATAAATCAAGGAACCTAACTATATATTATCTTGCAGATTATTAGGATAAATACCTTTGCAAGGCTAATATCACACAACTTGTCAGATAAAACAATCAATGAGTGTAATAACAAGATTTTTGTAGGATAACATACCCTAATGGAGTTTTATCTAGCAAAATTCAACCTCGTAGAGTGCTTTTAGCAGATCTTAACCCCATATTAAAGATTGAGTTTGTTAAGAAGCTTTTGGATAGAGCCACTTAGCGAAGATCTTAGTAATTCGTGGCATGATGATATAAGTCATCGCAAACACCATCAGCCCTGAAACCAGCAAAGTCGCTAGAGGTGGTGGCAAAAAAGAAAGGTTTGGGATTACCAATCTATTCATGAAATTAATTAAGATAAAGATAATTCCCCAAGTGAGAAGGAACATCTTATAGCGCGGCGGCGGTAAAATCGCTTTATTCGTGGATAGAGTAAACCAAGTTTCCAAACCAGTGAGAACCTGAAGTTTGCTTTCATCTACGAGCAATCGATTGAGCTTGGCGAGATAACCTTTGCGAATTTCTGAACTTTCCCAAAGCCGATAATTACTAAGGTGATCGAATTTGAATACAATCCGATACTGAAGATTCGATGTGTCATCTGGGCGAAAGACATTCACTCCCAGATGACCATCAAACATTTCGGCGGCAGAAATCATTTCTGTTAAGATTCCCTCAAATTCCTGCTCACAAGAAGGCTTAACATTGAGAGCAACATCAACAGTTACGGGAGTATCATCTGATTCCATGCGATCGCTCTGATTCATTTGTTTCATCATTAGTGATTAGCAAGATTTAAACCAATGGCAGTCCAGCAACGCCAACCTCAAGTCTTACCACCTTTCCCGATTCAATCCCTGTAGCAGGAGGGAAAGACATGCCGCCGTTGGTTGTGACATAGACGCTAGTGCGATCGCCTTCAGATTTACCGAAAGCTAGAGCCGTGCTACCTGCCATGCCCTGCTCTAGTTGGGCGATAGTCGTGACAGTGCCATCTTGAGCGATCTTCACCACACTATTAAAAACGTGAGTCGTACCGTAGAGATTTCCTTCGATGTCAAAGGCAAAGTCGTCGATATTAACTCCAGTGAGAAAGATCTCTGTTTCTCCTGCCAAACCATCAGCGAGAATGGGAATCTTCACAATCTGCTGCTTTTGAGTATTGGAAGCATAGAGAAAATTGTCGTAAATTTTTAAACCATTGACCGCAGGAGTGCCTTCTTCGGGAGAAGTACGCGCAAGATCGGCATGTTCTAGCCAAATGCTAACGGTTTTTGTTGGCGCATTCAATTCCCAGATTGCACCACGATAGGAATCAGCAATTAAGTAATTATCGCTATCTAATCGAGTCAATCCATTCAAAAATATTGCTTCTGGCAATTCCGTCACAAGTTCGACCGTTCCATCGCTAGCAATACTCCATACTACAGAAGTGTCCTTTTCATCCCAACCTGACAGCAGCAGTTCTCCATTTGGTGTCAATGCTAAGCCAGTTGCTTTACCTGCGATCGCTGCATGGGTTGCGACAACTCCATCAGCACCGATACGAAAGACCTTGCCTTCGTAATGACTGGTGATAAACAAAGTATTATCCGCTTCGACAACAATGCTTTCTAGAAATGTATTGACAGGAAATTCTGCGATCGCATGGGCGGGAACTAGGTCAATTAATGTTTCTATCATGATTTTTCACCTTTTAAGAAATAGGAGTACATAGCTCGACAAGCGTTCCATCGGGACATCTTACATAGGAAACAATCTGTCCCCAAGGCTTGGTTTTGGGTGCTGCTATTTCGATCGCACCTGCGGCGATCGCTTTTTGATGAGCGGATTCGATTTCATCGGTTACAAATGCGATTTCCATGCCCAAAGGTTTGTCTGAGGAATCTGCGGCAACGTAACCATGAGGAAGATTAGATTCTCCCAAGGAATGGGCGGCAAAAGATAAAGTTGTTTCGCCAGTATCGAGTTCGCCGTATGTTCCAGAATCATCTACAAACTTTTTGCTAAATCCAAAGGCAGTTTCAAAAAAGGCGATCGATTTAGCCACATCTGAAACATAAATGATTGTGTATCCAAATTTCATTTGTCTGTCCTATTTTATAGGCTAACTAGTTTCAAAGTCAGTATAGCGGCTGACTAAATCTGGTAACTGTTCGGGTTTGCGAGCCGTAGCAATTGAGACAAAAGATCGGGAGATTTCCTACCAAGGTAAAGCGATCGCACCGCCAAACTTCCGCATTTCCGCAAAGAAACCACCTTGAGCGCCACCCTCTGGCAAGGTAGCCAAATACGCCGCAGTTTCCGCACCTTCATCGGCGGTAAATGGCGCATCAGAGCCGCCCATATCCGTTTTCATCCAACCAGGAGAATAGGCATTGATCAAAATATTACTGCCCTGTAGTTCCTTGGCAAAGATGGCAGTCAATCCATTTAAGCCAACCTTGGATAAACGATAGGAAGGAGCCAAGGGATAATAGTCGCTGCTCATCGAATTGAGAGAAGCCATTTCTGTAGATACATTCACGATCCGCCCATAATTATTGGCTCTCATCAATGGAATCAATGCTTTGGTAATTCTTACTACTGCCAATACATTAGTGTTGAAAGTCGTCAGCATCGTTTCTATATCTACAGTGAGCAGACTTGCTTCATCCTGCTGCATCGTGGGATTTACACCTGCATTATTAACGAGAATATCGACTCTGCCATAGGTTTGCTGCAACCAAGTTGCAAACTCCTTAACGCTATCATCGCTAGTTACATCAAGAGGATGTGCATCTACTTGATGCCCTTCATCAGAAAGGCGCTTTTGGGCGGCAATACTGTCTTGAGGATTGCGACTGGTGATTACCACCTGAATATCTTCTTTCTGGGCTAACTGACGGGCGATCGCATAGCCCAATCCCTTGTGACTTCCAGTAATTACAGCAACTTTCTTAGTCATAGCCATCGAAATCCTCTAGTTAAATCTGCTATGAAATTACCGTAGCAACCTCTAAACTATTAAACAAGACAATATTTTAGATAGATACTATTAATGAAATCGATAAATCTGGCGGCGATCGATCTCAACTTATTGGTTGCTTTTGAGGCATTGATCGAGCAACGCAGCGTCACGAAAGCCGCCGAAAAACTCCAAATTGGACAACCAGCGATGAGTGCATCTCTCAATCGGTTGCGCGGGTTATTTGATGATGATTTATTTGTGCGATTGGGGAGACAAATGCACCCAACCGTGAAAGCTCAAGCGATCGCACCCAGTATTTTGGCTGCTTTACAGCAGATTCGCCAGACGATTACCTCTAGTCAATCCTTTAATGCGACTAATAGCGATCGCACTTTTAATGTCGGCAGTGCTGACTACAGCAGCTTTGTACTCATGCCACCACTGTTACAATATTGTCAGCAAAATGCGCCGTTCATTAACTTCAATACAATTGGGTTTGAGAAAGATAGTGTGGGTGATTTGTTAGAACATGGGATGATTGATATCGCCTTGGGAGTTTTCCCAAATCCGCCGAGACAAACTCAATTGGAACCAATTTTTCAAGAGCGATTTGTGGGCATTGTGCGTCAGGGGCATCCTGCATTAAGAAATGGAACTATGAGTTTGGAAGCATTTTCTCAACTATCTCATGGGCTGATGACCGTAAGGCGTGATCGCACTGGCGCAATCGATCGAGCCTTGCAAGCACAAAATTTACAACGCCGAATTGCTTTAATCACTCCGCACATGTTGGTTCTGCCTTTTGCGATCGCTTCTAGCGATCTAGTTGCGGCTGTTCCTCAACGCATTGCCCTGAATATGGCTAAGTCCTGTAATCTTACGATTTTTGAACTACCAATCGAAACGCCATCTTGGACAGTTTCGATGCTGTGGAGTGTGTTGAGCGATCGCGATGAGGAACATCAATGGTTACGCAATACGATCAAGACAGTGGCGAGTCAGCTTTAGCAAGAATAAAATTCATTTATCGCTATTACTGTGAGTCGTGATTTTTAGGCGATCGCATCAACAATCCATCTCCTCAAGGGGATCGCTAATGTTGTGTGCACCAGCGGCTTTCGACCGTCCGCTGCCGTGACGTGTTAGACCGCGTAATACTTGAAAGCTACTATTAACCCTCAGTACCAGCAGTAATACTTAGTCTGATAGAATATTTTGGCGGCAAAACTCTTAGCTCGTTTGCCATATTTGTTTTTTTGCCATAACGAACTAACTCAATAAACTCTTGGCATGAGCAACCCACTCCCTTCATCATGAGATCAAAAACAAAAAATGAAGACAAAGAACTCTCGTACACATTTATAGATTCGACAAGCGAACCTAACGTAAACTGATATAACGTTTGCTTTGTTCTACTGGATCTTGCTGCCTTCGTAGCTAAATCATGAATTGTTTCGATTGAGGCAAAGAGACATCCTAATTGCAAGATTGAAGATTGCTCTCCTTCAAGAAGTTCTCTATATCTTTGTAATCCAACAGTAAAATCAAATATTGAATTTGCCTCTAGTTTCATTTGCTGATGCAATATTTTCTGTTGTTCATACTTTGGAATACCTTCCAAAGAAGGGTTGTACATTAAATACTTTATGCACTCGTTCCCACACTCTTTTTCTACATATAACTCATTCAATTTTTTAAGACGTTCATGTTGTTCTACATCAAAGGATTCATAAGCTGAATTTAAATCGTATTTAGTATGTTTGACTGGAAATAGCTTTTTAGCTTGAAGTAGAACACCATTACTGAAGCTATTATTAGGCTCTATATTATCTTGGTATTCAATAACAATTCCAAGATCTGATTGGGTTAAATGGCGCTCTTGATACTTGTCATAATCAGTTGTTGATATGGAAACATCAGCTTGAAGAAGACCACCGTTTTTCTTGAGATCGTTATTTAGATCTAGCAAGCTGTATGGCAACGGATGTAATTGTGATCCACGTTCATCAAGCAACTCACATAAAATTGAAGTGATATGTTCTTCGTTTGGTAAAAATCCAAATAAAAATCTCTTTGCTATAAGCGAATCAATACCTTTGAAATATTTTGAGAAGCATTGTGCTTCATAAGGACCAAGAACTGGAATTTTAGGCGATCGCAAAGCTGGGTTCATATAAACATTTCAACTCTTCAAGCTTTAGGGTTGCAAGAGGGGTGCCTAATTTGGCATTATAGCTGACCAGAAAACGCTCTGAATAGATTGCTTTCGTTAAAATAGAAACATTGCGCGTTACATTCATTAACACCCTACAAGATCGGTGATCGCACTCTTGCCCGTCTGCTTCCATGACTTAACACCAAAAGTAATCAGTTGCTAGTGTACACCCATCAAACGCTTGGCACGGTCGACCAGCATGGCAGTTCTCTCTTTTACAAAGCGGTTGAAGTCATCATGAAAAATATTCTCAGGACACAAAGATCTTTTCATGATAATACGTAGAGCCTCTTCATTTTGCGTAATTCTTCTTCTGTAATCTGATGGAGAACTTCCTCCCAGCTTATTGTTGTCAGCTCTCGATAAAATTGTAAAATTTACCAATGAGTTAATTTTAGTATTATGAATTCCTTGCTGACTTAGAAAAGCCTTTGGATAGATATGGTGAAACTCCTTTTTGTTTGAGTCTCTGAGGACGGATTCTAGTTGAATTGGGCTTCCAGATATAAAGTTTATTGGACCTTCATTAGCTAACATCAAGATGAACGTTTTAGTGTTGACAGTACTTAAGCTGAATATGTTTTCAGTGAAAAAATTTGGACTAATATCCACACTGAATTCGCCCAAATGAGACTGCAAACCATTCTTTAGCGTCGTTATCTGAACAATATCTGCATTTAACTGCTCCAATCGTTTTGAGTAGCGCCGAGTAAAAAAAACTCTCCATGCCCAATGAACTAGCTTCTCATGTTGTTCGTGAGTAGGGTGTGTATCTTGATCATTAGACGTAGCAAAAAACACCGAGAGAGGAATCAGGAGTGTTGGAAAAGGTAGAACTTTTGCAGAATATACTTTTAACGAAGTTCGGAGAAAATCAACGGCTCCATTAATGCCTTTGCGAATCTCTTGAAAACGCTGCCGTACTTCTTCACCGTTAAGGCTGATAATTGTATTTGGTGAAGCGTTTCCCTTAAGAATGGCAGCACAACACCTTAGAAGTAAGTCAGAGTCTTCTCCAACGTTCTTGAAGCCGTAAGGTGCTAAATCTTCAGCAAGGTCTTGGAACTCTTCCTGTAGATCAAAATCCTCGCTCCAAGTCCAAGCTGACAGTAATTGCAATGTATCCAACTCTACCCCAAGACGATTAATTCGCTCAAAAACGATTGCAACGGCTGTTCGATCATCAGTAGAAAAAGTTTGAACTGGTATCCTTGCAGTATTAAACTTTTGAAAAAGTACGTCTATCTTCTCAGCTATCTCTTCACTCATAGTGCGCAAATAACGACGATAGCTTGGCGGATCAAATAGTAGATTTAGTGGAAAATGTTTTTCTGGGTCAACTTCGTTATCAGGAACAAAAATGAATAAAGAGTCTTGAAGAGAGTTACTTTGTGAGAGGTCGAAGTATATTTTGAACATTGATGGATCTTCGTCCACTTTCGGCTCCAATGCCGTTTGAAAAACCCCAAAGATAGAAGTTACCCTCTGTTGTCCATCTAATACATAATCTACGGGGTAATCTGGATCCTTCTCTGGCAAAACAAAGGGCCCCAAAGTTCTTTCTGTCTTTAAAGGTTGTTTAGTTCGCCAAAATAAAACAGAGCCAAATGGAAAACCTTTGTACATCGAGTCCATTAAATGTGCAACACGGTCTGCATCCCAAATAAATCCACGTTGAAAACTTGGAATTCTGATACTGCCATCTGTAACTTTATGAATCAACTCGTTTATGAATAACGGCTCTGCCAAACTATTACTCCTTAACCTATTCAGGTACTTGCATGATGAGGATAACACTGATTTTGTGTCAGCCTTTAACTCTGCCTAATATAAAGTTCTAACGCAATTGTGGCTTAATTACTCTACTGAGGACAAAATACCGCAGATTTCCACTTTAAGTCAAGTGCGATCGCCTCAACAATCAATTTTCTAAAGGCGATCGCTATTACTGTAAGTCGTGATTTCTAGGCGATCGTCTCAACAATCTATCTCCTAAAGGCGATCGCTTTAACGATATATTTTCTAAAGGTTTGATGAAGGCGATCGCTAATACTGTGAGTCGTGATTTTTAGGTGATCGTGATGTTTTGCATTTTGAGGGTGCGATCGCTCTAAACCCGAAACCGAACTCTGTGTTAGGATTTTAAATATTTAATTATCTACACAATATGAAAAGCCAGTTATTACAATTAGCTTTTGAAATAGAGCTTCAAGACGGAGAAAAATTTACAATGCCTAGTTCCATAATAGAAGAAATCGGCAAAGGTAAATGGCTTATTACTATTCAACCAAAATCAGAAACAGGCGATCGCGCCCATGATGCCTTTCTAAAAAGTTATTCGCCAGAAGACGAAGGATTATATGACGACTATTAAGGCAGGAGAAATCTGGGTTGCAACAATTCCTTTTACAAATGGAATATCTTCAAAAAAGAGACCCGTATTAATTCTTTGGCTAGATGGAGCCGATGTTGTATTAGCAGCAGTGACATCCGCGCAACCGAGAACGCAAACCGATGTGTTACTGAAAGACTGGTCAACCAGTGGTTTACGAGTTGCCTCAACTGTGCGTTTATCACGACTTGATTGCTTAGAAAAATCTTCACTAATTACCAAATTAGGGCAGCTATCTCAAGAAGATGCTGATAACTTGCGTGAAGTATGGAACACTCATATCAAACCCCATTTCTGAAATAATGCTATCGCAATTACTGTGAGTTTTGAGTTTTAGGTGATCGCTTTAACGATATATTTTCTAGAGGTTTGCTGAAGGCGATCGCAATTACTGTGAGTTTTGAGTTTTAGGCGATCGCATTAACAATCTATCTCCTCAAGGCGATCGCGAACCTGCCCAACAAGGCTATTAAAAAGACAAAATGGCTATGCCATTTTGTCTTTTGGTAAATTCAAAATCTAGAACGCGATCGCAAACTTTATTGAGGCAGCCAACCTGAAAACTGCTTCTCAATCGCTTTAAGAGGAGCCTGAATCTCAGAAAACACCCCTTGAGATACAGGATCGGGATAAACATCTTCAATACCTTTCTCAATAGCTAGCAAAATCAAATTCGCAACTTCGATCGGCGCAACTTTATCCATTGGCACTGCTTCTGCCATATCTGTATCCACTGGGCCAGGGAATACGCCAATCACCTGCGTTCCTTGTGAAGCAAGTTCAGCGCGAATACCTTGGGTCAAAGAATTGAGGGCAGCTTTAGATGCGCTGTAGGAACTAAATACGGGTGCATTTGCAACAGATACTACCGATAGAATGTTAACGATCGCGCCACCACCATTATTCTTCAAAATTGGAGCGAAGGCACGAACCATCGAGAGAGTACCGAAGTAATTAGTATTCATCTCCCACTGCGCTGTTGCAATGCTACTCTCGACAAACAACCCACCAGCACCCAATACACCAGCATTGTTAATTAAGAGGGTGACATCTTGAGCCTTTTGCGCCGCTTCAATCACTTGTTCGGGATTGGTAATGTCTAAGGCAATGGGAATAATTCGATCTGGGGCGATCGCCACGATATCCTTGAGCGATTCAATCGAACGCGCTGTCGCATAAATACGGCTTGCGCCTGCTGTGACTAGTGCTTCCACATCAGCTTTACCAATGCCACGATTTGCGCCTGTTACAAATGCGATCGATCCTTGAATGTTCATAATAATCTCCAGCTTTGGGTAATGTAGACTTGTTTGATTTGGGCTTGCTTTGTTTGGATTAAGAAACTTGATTCTTGGGGATTCTTAGCTGGCGTTTGACTCACCTGCTTTCTATGTGTCTAATATTGACTTATTCAAATACGTTTGATAAGACGGCAAAATGGAATATGATTTATCCTTATTTGGAATAAATCGACCTATGGATCGCCTCGACTGCATTAAAAGCTTTGTGCGCGTGGTGGAAACGGGGAGCTTTTCGGCGGTGGCAAAGGAACTCGACACCACTCAACCCGTGATTAGTAAACAAATTGCTGCCCTAGAAGAATATTTGGACGTGCAACTCCTAACCCGTTCGACGCGCAAGCTTCAGCTAACGCAAGAGGGAGAACGTTTTTTGGAACATTGCCAATTGCTGTTGGATGCTGCTTCGGAAGCGATCGCTAGTGTCGGTAAGCGCCAAAACCTCACTGGAAAGTTGCGGGTAAATTGTTCTTTAGCCTTTGGACAGTATCAAATCATTCCCTATCTAAAGGGATTTCTCAGTCGCTATCCCGATCTGCAACTAGATCTGTCAATGAGCGATCGCTTTGTCGATTTTCTCGAAGAAGGGATTGATCTTGCCATTCGCATCGGAGAGGTACGCGATCCGAACTTAATCGTGCATCGACTAGGTGTCACGCGGCGAGTGACCGTTGCTTCTGTTGATTATTTTCGTGATCGCGAAGTACCGAAAACACCTGCGGATTTGGTCAATCACAACTGCATCGTCTATTCCAATCTGACAACGGGCAGCAATTGGCACTTTCAGCTTTCATCGGGTGGCACGATCCAAGTCGCTGTGAAGGGTAATCTACAAGTGGATAGTTCTAATGGCGTTCGGGAGGCGATCTTATCAGGTTTGGGAATTGCAGTTTGCCCTGTTTGGGTGCTGGGCGATCTCATCCATTCTGAAGAATTGCAAGTAATCCTCAAGGATTATCAGCCGATATCCTTCCCAATTTATGCTGTCTATCGCCGAGGACGTTTCATCCCTGCAAAGGTGCGTTGTTTTATCGAATATTTCACAAATGAATTCAAGCTTAATCCTTGGGTGTCGGACTAATTATTTACTTGAAATGGGATATTGGCTGGAAGGAATCGGCGGATATGGGATGCGATCGCTTCTCCTTCTTCATCCAGGGCAAAATGTCCTGTATCGAGAAGATGTACTTCTGCATTTTTTAGATCCCGTTTAAAAGCATTGGCTCCCTCTGGACCAAAAAATGGATCGTTCTTACCCCAAACAATCAGCGTTGGTGGTTGATGGCTGCGGAAATATTCATGCCATTGAGGATAGCGATCCAAGTTGGCGCGATAGTTGTAAAACAATTCCATTTGAGCAGCCGCATTTTCTGGACGATCTAAAAAGGACTGAACGAGATTCCAGTTGTCAGGATTAATATTCTGAGCAGATTTAGTACCCGCAGTATAGAAGAAAATGGTTGTATCTCTTGTCAGGAATCCCCGCACTGGCGCTTCAGTTGCTTCGCTGCGATCGCTCCACAAATCTCGAAATGCTTGCCAAGCGGGAGTCAAGCCTTCTTCATAGGCATTGCCATTCTGGACGATCAAGGCTTGAATCCAGTCGGGATGCTGAGATGCAATTCTAAAGCCGACGGGCGCACCGTAATCTTGTACGTACAGGCTAAAGCGATTCAATCCCAATGCTTGAAGAAAATGCTCAGTAATTTCGGCGAGGCGATCGAAGCTGTATTCAAACTTGTCGATCGCTGGCGTTTCGCTATTGCCAAATCCAGGGTAGTCGGGAGCAACCAAATGAAATTGGTCAGACAATTCGTTCATCAAATCCCGATACATATGTGAAGAGGCAGGATATCCATGTAGTAAAACGATTGTAGGCTTGTCTTTTGCCCCTGCTTCACGATAAAAGATATTCAAACCGTCAATGGAAATGTTGTTGTAAGTAGTCATGGCTATCATCCTTTGATTTGCTTTTGTGTACTGAACGTTCGATGCATTTATCGTATCGAACGATCGGTTTATTGTCAACACATTTTTTAAGTTTTTTGTTTGGGCTTGAATCGATATATTTACACCGAACATTTGGTATAATATTTAAAAAGTGTTTCTGAGTTTGTAACTAAAATCAGGTAAAAACCTATCCTGCGGGGCTGTTTCTTAATTTGAATAACGAAAGAACTTGCCTTGCAACACTTACACAGAGGTAATTAAATGTCTAAAGATACTGTAGTTGCTAAATTAAGTGACGTGTTCCGCCAGCACGGTTATGAAGGCGCATCCCTTTCTAAAATTTCGGAAGCGACTGGGTTGGGTAGGGCTAGTTTGTACCATTACTTCCCTAAAGGAAAAGAGGAGATGGCGGCAACTGTAATCGATCGCCTTTATACAGATTTAGATGCAAATTTATTGAAACCACTACAAGGAAAGGGCAAACCCTTAGATCGGATTCGCGCTATGGGTAAAACCCTCAATCTGTTTTACAATAACGGCTGTTCGTCTTGCTTCTTAGATCTTCTATCATTTGGGGAGGCGCAAACCTTATTTCAGGCTCCCATTCAGCAGACTCTATCTGCATGGATCTCGGCTTTGGCAGATGTTTTGGTTGAGGCTGGACAGGATATGAAAGTCGCTCGTAGTAACGCTGAAGATGCGATTGCCCAGATTGAGGGGACGTTGATTTTATCTAGATGTTTGGGTAATAACGAACCATTCAAAAGGGCGATCTCTAACTTGCCAAAGATTTTAGGACTCTAGTTTAGGAAAAGATTCAGTCGGTTCTTACCATTACTAATTGCTCAACTTCCTCGCGATCGCTAATACTGTGAGTCGTGATTTCTAGGCGATCGCTCTAACTTTATATTAAGAATTGCGTCCTGCCATCACGCCACCATCAACATCCCATACCGCTCCTGTGACCCAAGACGTTTGATTAGAGAGAAGAAATACCACAGTTTCGGCAACATCAATTGGTAGACCCACTCGACCAATGGGATGAAAACTATTGAAGCCTTGTAAGGTTGTATGAATCTCATCAGGCTTAATAAATGCGCCATAGATAGACGTTTCCACCACGGCAGGGGCAACAGCATTTACGCGGATGTTATACTGCGCTAATTCCATAGCTAAATGTTGCGTAAGAGAATGTAATCCTGCCTTCGCCATCGAATAAGCCGAAGATGGAGTAGCGGCGATCGCTTGATGCGCCCACATTGATCCAATGTTGACAATAGCGCCACTCCCCGATCTAGTCATGTTTCGAGCCACTTGTTGCGTTGCAAAAAAAGTACCGCGATTTAGATCTAGATAGCGATCGTAATCTTCACCATCATGTTCTAAGAATGATTTTGGTAAAAACACCCCAGCCGAATTGATGAGATAGCGAACTTCAGATAACTCGGTGGCAATGCGTTCTGTAAGTTGAGTAACTTGTTGGCGATCGCTAAGATCGGATTGCCAAGTTTTAATATCCCCGAATTGACTGAGAAAAGATGATGCTTCTTCAAGCTTAGAAACATTGCGACCCACAATGGTTACGATCGCCCCTTGCTTGAGAAGAGTTTTGGCAACTTCTAGACCGATGCCGCTATTTCCACCGATTACTAATGCTTGCTGATTCTTAAATTCCGAATACATAATATATTCTCCTATTTCTGAATTTGATTGAGTTGATGAGAGCATAATAGAGATAATTCAAGGAGTTTGAAAAGCAAGCACTTTTGGGAAAGGTACGCACTTTTTGGTACAAGTTGAGTAGCAACGTCACTAAATATTATTCTTAACCACAACTACGATTGATATGCCAACCACTCAAACTACAGTTTCGGAAATGCTCGAATATATTGTTGGCTGTAAGTGGTCAATGCGAATTTTAGGCTTAATTCAAGAAGGTATTGATCGCCCAGGAGCAATTACACGATCATTGGATGGACTCACCACTAAGGTATTGAATGCTTGTTTGCACAAAATGGTGGATTTTGACATTCTAGAGCGCATAGCATTCCCAGAAGTACCGCCAAGAGTAGAGTACAAGTTTACGCAGTTTGGATTACTGTTCCTTGAAATCTTGGATAAAGTAAGAGAACTCGAAAAAAAACGACATCTATCTTCTAAAGGTGATCGCTAATACTGTGAGTCGTGATTTCTAGGCGATCGCATCAACATCTATCTTCTAAAGCCGATCGCTATAACTGTGAATCGTGGTTTTTAGGCGATCGCACAAACAATCTATCTTCTAAAGGTGATCCCCTCTCCCCGCAAAAATTTAGCAATCACCTAACAACATTATTTACGCATCGATCAAGACCTTCTTTAAGGATTGTCTTGCTAAATCGATAAAAGCGCTAACGACTGGTGATAGGTCTTTATAAGATGGATAAAGCGCGTTAATCTCAACTTTCTTAATATACCAATCTTGCAAGACTCGCTTTAGTTGAAGATTCTTTACTGCATCGATCGTGGCAAACATAGGTAAAACAGCTATTCCTTGGTGAGCGATCGCAGCTTCTAATAAAATTGCCATATCATTACAAACTAATCGAGGCAAAACAGGAATTTCAGTCTGTAATGAACCTTGACAGAGTTTCCAGCTTTTTTTGAGAGTTTTAGTATTATCTAGCAGAATGTGATTTTGAAGATCCGCAGGGATTTGAGGATTACCATACTTTTCAAGATAAATTGGACTTGCAAATAATGCAGCAGTAGCTTGTCCCAAATGTTGCATCATCAATGAGCTGTCGGGTAACTTCCCTACCCTAATTCCTAAGTCAAATCCCTCTTCTATTAGGTCTATATGACGATTTGATAGCTCAACTTTGCATTGTACATTGGGATAGGAGTTTAAGAACTCGATCACGATTGCCCCTAAGAAAGCTTGTCCCAAAATATAGGGAGCCGTAATCCTTAATAGACCTGATGGTTGAGACTGATAATTTCCCACCATACTATTCGCAACTTCTAATTCCTGAACAATCCGACAACAATGGTCATAATAGCGGCGACCAATTTCTGTGAGATGGATACGACGAGTGGAACGTTGTAAAAGTCGAGTACTAAGCCGTTCTTCTAAACGCGATAGAGCCCTGCTAACTGAAGATTTCGGGAGTGCAAGTCTCTCCGCAGCAGCCGTGAGACTGCCCTGCTCCACAATCTTTGTGAAAATCATGATGTCATTAAGATTTTCCATAACACTTTTAGCTGACGAGGACAATCACTAGGATTGTTGCTTTTATGGAACAGTCTGTTCCTCAAAACCATCTTAATCTTTTGGGAACAACAATCTAAAGTAAATGAATAATAAAAATTACTGAGGATTAAGACTATGGCAACATTAACTGGAAAAGTGGCAATCGTAACCGCTGCATCTCGCGGTATTGGACGGGCTGTTGCTAAACGGCTAAGTCAAGATGGCGCGGCAGTAGTAGTGAACTATGTTTCCTCCCCAGACAAAGCTGAGGCTGTTGTGCAAGAGATTTTATCGAACGGCGGACGGGCGATCGCAATTCAAGGCAGTGTGGCGAACAAAGCAGATGTTTTGCGTTTATTTGAAGAAACCGAGCAGAAATTCGGGGCGATCAATATTGTTGTAAATGTGGCAGGAGCATCGTTATTTAAGCCTCATAGCGAATTAACCGAAGAAGACTTTGACAAAGTGTTTTCAGTCAATGCCAAAGGTGCAATGTACGTGTTGCAAGCTGCTGCCAATCGCGTCAAAGATGGCGGGCGTATCGTGCAATTTTCTACTGGCGGTACAATGATGTCCATCCCTGCTGGTGGCATTTATGCGGCGAGTAAAGCAGCAGGCGAACGTTTCGCCTTTGCCTTATCTAAGGAAATTGGACATCGTCAGGTAACGGTGAATGTGGTTTCCCCAGGTGTCACAAACACAGACGGATTGATTATGCCCCAAGAAGCAATAAATCAACTGATTCAGCAAACCCCCCTTGGACGATTGGGAGAACCCGATGATGTGGCAAATGTCGTGGCTTTCTTGGTCAGTGATGATGCTCATTGGGTAACAGGACAGAATATCCAAGCTAACGGTGGGATTTTGTAACTTTCCCTTCTTAGAAACTAAAGTATTAGAGGTAAAAACAAATGATCGAACTATATACAGCGAACACACCAAATGGTCAGAAGGCATCGATTATGCTAGAAGAGATCGGTCTGCCCTATCAGCTTTTTACCATCAACATTGCCAAAGGAGAGCAGCACGCAGAGGCTTTCCTTGCCATCAATCCCAATGGCAAAATCCCCGCCATTGTTGATCGCGACAGCAATCAACGAGTCTTTGAGTCTGGGGCAATCTTGGTCTATCTGGCGGAAAAAGTCGGTAAACTCTTGCCCGTTCAGGTTAAAGATCGGGCTGAGGTGTTCTCTTGGACATTTTGGCAAGTCGGTGGACTCGGACCGATGATTGGACAATGGGGACACTTCTCCCAATCGGCACCAGAAAAGTTGCCCTATGCAATTAATCGGTATCTAGATGAAAGTATCCGTCTGTTGAATGTCCTCGATTGCCATCTACAAGATAAAACTTTTATTGCTGGAGATTATTCGATCGCTGATATCGCGAATTATCCTTGGGTATCGGGAGGACTTAGCTTTATCCGTAATGCCCACGCGGATCGAGTCGAGAACTTGACTGCACTGGAGCGTTGGGTAAAAATAGTTGGCGAACGGACTGCTGTTGCAAAAGGACTAGAAGTATTGAAGTCGCTATAAACAATCGTGCTCAATAGAAATTAATTTGGTCAGTCTTATGGAATCGAAAACACTACCCGTTATTTTTGTTGGGCATGGAGCTTCGGTCTACACTACGAGTCCGCAAGATCCTACCCATCAACGTTTGCAAGAAATAGGTGTAATGCTGCAAAACATCCAGCCACGTGCGATTGTTTGTATATCAGCCCATTTCATCGCGCCGACATTCTCAGTGACAGCAACTCAATCTCCCATCACAATTCACGATCATCCAGTTAAGTCGCTCTACTCGAATCGATATCCTGCGAAAGGTTCTCCTGAACTTGCTGACAAAATTATTGACTGCCTAATTCATGATGGGTTTGAAAGTGAGATCGATCGCGATCGCGGGTTAGATCATGGAGCGTGGGTTCCACTCTCACTGATGTTTCCAGAGCCTCATATTCCAATTTTACAAGTTTCTCTGCAACAAGACTACGATCTGCAACTTCACTTTAAATTGGGACTAACTCTACAATCCTTGCAGGATGAAGGCGTACTGATTATTTGTAGTGGAGGTGTGACTCATAATCAGGCAGAGTTCCGAAAAAGTTTTTTAAGTGGAGAAAATCCAAATATTGTCAAGGAGTGGAGTCGAAAATTTGATAGTTGGGTTACTGATATGTTAACTACAAAAAACATTCAGGAGAGAACATCTGCTATTCTGGACTTTCAGTCCCATGAGTCTTATTCTCTCGCTCATCCAAGCATTGAGCATTTCTTACCGATGATTGTAGCACTTGGAGCAGCTTATAAAGATTCAGATGAAAGCAAGGTGAAGCAACTTCACTCAGGGTTTCAGCATAGTCTGTCAACTTCTGCTTTTTGGTTTTATTGATCTCTAGGCGATCGCATTAACAATCTATCTTCTCAAGGCGATCGCTATTACTGTGAGTCATGATTTTTAGGCGATCACCTTTAACGATTGCTCCTAATAATCCATCTTGATCACTTGTCAGCATGGACACCTAGTAGCAGAACCTTGGCATTGCCGTTTGCCTTATATGTCGCGAACAACAAATAAGGACATCCGAACATAAAACCCAAGTTCATGAACAGAAAGCCGAATAGAAATCCCTTGGCGGTAAATCCTTCTCGCCATGCAACCCAAATAAAGGATAGGCATAGAGCAATCAAAAGATCTGTGTTGAACTGCGATCGCCAGTCAAGCTTTAACATGTCACTAAGATAGACGGCTGGATAGTTAATGCCCATTGTGACAATGACATAAATTGATACGGAGTAAATGAGTAGTGCAGCAGTAATTAAAAAAGCGCGTAGTAATGTCATGTTGTTTTGTTACTCTTATTAGCCAAATTAAACAAATAATGGGGAGATTGCTAAATAACGTCACTGAGTTATTCGACAACTGCTAAAGCTTCCGCAGAACAATCCCGTAAGTATAGTAGGCGTGCGATCATCGCTAAGAAACCGATACAGCCAGTGCAAACAATGAGTGCTAACCAAAGGTATAGGCGCATTCCTAATGATTTTGCTTGCGGTACAATCAAGTACCATCCAATACCAATTCCCAAGAGAAGGTCGAACCAAATCTGATTACCCCACAAATCGCGAGTATGTTCAAACCAAACTCCCGACAGTCCTTCTGACGCGATCGCTTTCAAAGAAAAAAGTAAGAACAAAAGCGATAACGTAGCAGGAAATATCCAACTGTTATTCATTCGCCGCTCATCTTTGGCAGGAATGTATATGGTGAATAGCAAAAATAATACAGCAGCGATCGCGGGCAATAGCGACTCAGAGGGAAATAGAACAGAATGAGGTAATGACATGTTGTTATTACTCTTAATTATGCGAATCAGCCAAATAGACAGTTGACTGTGTATGTGCTTGTCATTATCTTGTCAAAGAGAGATAATCAAAGCAATTACCTCAGAGGTAATCAAAAAGTTGTCTTGGGAGTTTGATAATGCAACAACAGGCGAGCAACCATCAACAGTCAACCTTTGGAACTATGCTGAAGCAATGGCGAGATCGCCGAAGCCTCAGTCAGCTTGATCTTGCCCTTTCTAGTCAAGTCTCCCAGCGACATATTAGCTTTTTGGAAT
Source organism: Pseudanabaena sp. BC1403 (assembly GCF_002914585.1). Taxonomy (NCBI): domain Bacteria; kingdom Bacillati; phylum Cyanobacteriota; class Cyanophyceae; order Pseudanabaenales; family Pseudanabaenaceae; genus Pseudanabaena; species Pseudanabaena sp. BC1403. The sequence goes on along the minus strand of NZ_PDDM01000008.1, from coordinate 112,605 downwards.
CAGGACGAGCAAAGCCTAGTCAGGAGATGGTATTGCAGTTAGCGACAGTTTTAGAAATCCCTCTCAGGCAACAAAATCTAATGCTTAGTTCGGCTGGCTTTGCGCCTATTCATGCAGAAACCGATTTGTTGGCTCCTGAGATGACACCAGTTTGCAAAGCGATCGATTTTATGCTGAACCAGCAAGAACCCTATCCTGCGATCGTCATAGATCGCTATTGGAATTTACTCTTGACCAATCAAGGCGCTGCCCGACTGATTAATACCTTCATCGATCCTAACAAGTTGCAAGCTCTTTTTTGTGTTGATGGAAAAATCAATTTGATGCGAGTTGTTTTCGATCCACTGGGTTTACGTCCCTTTATTGCTAATTGGGAAGAAGTGGCTGGGCATTTGCTTCAGAGAACACACCGCGAGGCTAATTCATCAATTGAGAGTGAACAGTCTGCTTTGTTGTTTAATGAACTCATGAGCTATCCTGATGCTTCTGAATTGTGGAATAACTCAAGTCATTCTGCACAACATACTTTGCTGCTTACTATGCACTTAAAGAAAAGTAATCTAAATTGGCAGTTTTTCTCAACGATCGCAACTCTTGGCACTCCCTACGACATCACTCTTCAGGAAATTAGAATTGAATGTTTCTTTCCAGCAGATGCGAAGACTGAAAACGATTGGAAAAAGGAAAATCCAATTTAGGGTTTTACTGTAAGCGATCGCTAATATAACAATCTCAGCTTTACCATTCATATCAAGGTTTGAAAATGGGGTAGTGTTTCACATTTTTTCAGATGCTTTGAGGACTAAATCTCATTATATTGCTACCAGCATTAATTCAAAAAATGATAAGGTGGCAAAGCAGCACTCCATGAGATCTGCCAATGGGAATGTTGCTTTTCCCACGATCGCAATATCTTTTGCAAATCCTCAACCTGCGATCGCGGCAACAAGGCATAAACCCGCACATCCTCCGAGCCTTGAGTTTCCACATGCTGAAATTCAGGTTTATAGAGATCAGGATTTAAGCTGGCAGTAATCATCTGACGATAGTCGAGAACTTCCTCTTGTAACTGCGATCGCCATTGTTCCTGTTGCAGATATTGTGATCGCTTAGCCAAGAGATAGTCTTTGCCTTTGAGATTCGCAGCAGCTTCTGCTTTCGGTGCGATCGCCGAACCAGTAATCAAAAATTCCGCATATCCATCTAGTCTCTCCAAACTTGCTAATAATCTGTCGCCCTCTTCTTTTAAATAAGTTTCTAAAGCCCCAATCGACACAAATGCTGTCCCAAAGCGCAAAGGTAAAAGCGTGCGATCATTAAACAACTCACAAATCAAGCGATCGTGCTGAACGATCGCCTGCATTAAAGACTGCTCAGGTAAAAGCTTCAACGCCTCAATATCCACATCTGCTTCAATCGCCGCAATCAAGCGATCGCACTGCAAATATTGAATAGGCTTGCCCGTAATTCCCAAAGGTACTTTATCTGGCGCTGGCGCAAGCAAAATCGCAAAGGTATAAAGCATTTTCCTTTTTCCTTTTTCCTTGTACAAAGGCTATCTTCTGAGCTTAATTTGTTTCGGAACTTTAATTTCGTGGGTCTTATGGAAATCGTCTTGCACTTTCGCTGTCAAGCTCTTAGAAACTCGCTCCACAATGAATCCCAATACACTATCACCTGTTTTTTGAATCATATCTTTAGCTAGTTTCTGAATGAAGGCGGGAAAATGTAAGGAAACCGTGAGATTTAAATCCCACTCGACACAAGTGATTAACGGATCGTAACTGAGCTTCTCTCCCGCTTTTAAATCCAATTTTTTCTCCTGTAAGCGCATTTCGGCTTGGAAATCTACTTCATAGCCTTGGGGCTTTTGCTCAGGAATAGGAATAGTAACGATGCGATAAACACAATTTTCATCTGGTGGCAACAAATTTAGCCCCACTCTGGCATCAACTTGAAAACCTAATGCTCCCACTTTGCCGATACCCATCGCATAGCCAGTTTCCCCAATCGGATCAGCTTTAAAAGGATGAGCGCAGCGCCGAAACCAGCCCTGATGAGCATCAAAATATTTCATCACGGTTTGCTTATCAGCAAGCAATTCCATATTGCCAATGTAATGATTGTGAAAATGTTTGAGGTCAGAGTTTTTGTCAGCCTCTTGCGTCAAGCTTTTTTCCTGCACAGTCTCAGCGTCAGGATCTTGGAGATCGTACTGTGAGTCATCAGTATTGCCGTATTCAGCCAGCATGGCGGCTTCCTGTGCAGGTGTCAACACAAATTCAGAGTCACTATCCCCTGTTGGCTCTGAAGTGAAATCTTGATTTGCAGGCGATCGCATTGGTTCTTGCTGCATGACGGATATCCTAAAACTGCTTATGCGCTAGTTGTTAACTATTTCCATCATAATAGTCTTAGAAGTTCGATTAGGGAAAGCATATGGCTCCGCGTACAGCAGTGATGGAGGCCGTCGAAAAGCTCAACTATCGGGTCACGATAGGTGATGTGGCGGCACAATCTGGACTTAGTTTGAATGTAGCACAGCGTGAAGTACTGGCGCTTGCCTCGGAGACTGGGGGCAATATCCAAGTTGCCGAGTCGGGCGAAATTGCTTATAAATTTGCGCCCAATTTTCGTCAAGTCCTTGTCAGTCGTTCATTTTGGCTACAGGTCAAGGAATGGCTCAAGGGCGCATGGAAATGGGTATTTTACGCGATCCGTATTTCCTTTGGTATTTTGCTGATTGTTTCGATTTTGATCGTAGTACTGGGCATTATTGCCGCGACGATCGCAATCCAAAGTCAGGGACGTAGCGACAACGATCGCGATGATCGCCGTAGCGATAATCGTGGCGGTGGCGGTGGATTTATCTGGCTCGGTGGTTGGGGCAGCCCCTTCGGCAACCCATTCATCATGTTTGATCCTTACTACTACGAACCAGAGCAAGTTCGTAAACGCGATCCTGATGAAATGGGCTTTTTGGAAAGCGTATTTTCATTTTTGTTTGGCGATGGCAACCCTAACGCCGATCTTGATGAACGTCGTTGGCGCGATATTGCTTCAATGATCCGCAGTAACAATGGTGTGGTCATTGCTGAGCAAATAGCACCCTACCTCGATGAAACTAGCCGTCTAGAGGGTGACGAATATTTTGTGATCCCTGTGCTGTCAAAATTTAATGGTTTCCCCGAAGTCAGTGATGCGGGAACCCTTGCCTATAAGTTTCCTGAATTACAAAAAGTTGCCTCCGAGCGCAAAGCCAAAACTACCAGTTCCTATTTGCAAGAAAAACTCTGGAAATTTAGCCAAGCCTCTCAAGGCAAAATTGCTTTAGCGATCGGCTTAGGCATTTTTTATCTAGTTGCCTCGTTGTATCTAGGTAGTTTGCTGGGCGATCCGCGTCTCGCTAAGTCCCTTGTTGGATTTTTAGGTTTTATCAAAGCAGCTTATGGCTTCCTGCTAGGCTATGCCGTGCTATTCCTATCCACGCCTGTGGTGCGATATTTTGTCTTGCAATATCTGAATAAGGGTATCGGCGATCGCAATCAAAAACGGGCTGCCCGAGTCGAGCAATTGCAAAAGCCATCGTCTGCTCTACGTGAAAAGCTAGATTTTGCGAAGACTTTTGCGATGCAGCAAGAGGCGATCGATCAAAATAATCTTGCCTACACCACTGAGCAAGATTTGGCGGATCAAGAATATGCCAAAATGCTCAAAGAGCAAAAACCATAGTTTTTGGGCAGCTTTAGCTGCCCAAAAATATTAATTCGCGATTTTTTTAAAGATAAACAATGAGTCAAAAAGAAGTAATCCTAACCGACAAAGCTCCTGCTCCTGTTGGCCCCTATAATCAAGCGATCGCAGTTCCTGCCACCAGCAAGTTAGTGTTCATGGCGGGACAAATTGCGATCGACCCTGCTGTTGGCAAAGTCGTTGCTACCACAATTGAAGATCAAACTGAGCAGGTTCTCAAAAACATTCAAGCTGTTCTCGCTGAAGCAGGTGCAGATTTTGCCAATGTCGTTAAAACCACCGTCTTCCTAGTAGACATGGCAGACTTCGCCGCCATGAACGCCATCTATGGCAAATATTTTACTGCTCCCTATCCTGCGCGTTCTTCAATTCAAGTCGCCAAATTGCCCCTTGATGTGCGCGTAGAAATCGAGTGTATCGTCGCAATCTAGAGAAAACAACACTATTTCCCTTCAGCAAAAGCCTTGCCTAGCAAGGCTTTTTTGAATTTTAGAGAGTTATATAAAGAGGTCATAATGAAAAGTTTGTGGAGCGATCGCGAGGCTGCGGAATATAAAGGTGATTTGGGATTAAGAGTATATACCTCACAGCTACTGGGACGAGATCCATCGTTGGTGCTGCATGGTGGTGGGAATACTTCCGTCAAAATCCGTGAGCAGAATCTTGTTGGTGAAGAAGAAGAGATTCTCTATGTAAAAGGAAGTGGCTGGGATTTAGAAACGATCGCAGAGGCAGGTTTTGCCCCTGTCCGCATGGCGCATTTATTGAAATTAGCCAAGTTGCAAGTTCTCTCCGATTCACAAATGGTGAATGAACTGAAAACTCAGATGACCAAGGCAAGTGCACCTGCGCCATCGGTGGAAACAATTCTCCATGCCAGTTTGCCCTATAAATTTGTTGATCACACCCATGCGGATGCGGTAATTTCGGTAACGAATACGGCGAATGGATGGGAGCGAATTCAAGAAATATACGGCGATGATGTGGTGATTATTCCCTACGTGATGCCAGGATTTGACCTAGCAAGAGTCTGCGCTGAGAAGTTTGCCGCTGAGAAGAGCGATCGCACCATCGGCATGGTGTTAATGAATCATGGTATTTTCTCCTTTGGTGAAACGGCTCATGAATCCTATGAGCGAATGATTGCTTTGGTTGATCGTGCTGAAGTTTATCTTCAAGAACATCATGCTTGGGAGATCTCACCACCTGCATCTCTAATTAGGGAAAGTGCTGCAAGATTAGAGATCGCCAAACTCCGCTCTGAAGTTTCTCAAGTTGCAGAGTTTCCCGTGGTTTTAAGTTCTCATGCGGACGAAAAAAGTTTAGCCTTTGCGCAAAGGAAAGATGTAAACATCATTTCGCAACAGGGCTGTGCGACTCCCGATCACGTCATTCGTACTAAGCGCTTGCCCCTAGTTGGGAGAGATGTAAAAGCTTATGCTGAATCCTATCGCACCTATTTTGCGGAAGAATCTGCTAAGTCAACCCAATCTGTAACAATCCTTGATACTGCCCCCCGTGTAATTATCGATCGCCAATTAGGGCTAGTCACAGTTGGCAAATCCGCCAAAGATGCGGCAATCGTCGCGGATATCTACGAACACACGATGGAAATCATCCAGCGATCGCAACTTTTAGGTGGCTATCAAGCATTACCTGCCAGTGATATCTTTGCAGTAGAATATTGGGAATTAGAACAAGCCAAACTCAAAAAAGGTGGTTCTGCTCCTGTGTTTACTGGTGAAATTGCACTAGTTACGGGTGCGGCTTCAGGTATTGGCAAAGCTTGCGTAGATTCGTTACTAAAACGCGGCGCAGCCGTCGTGGGCTTAGATATCAATCCTGAGATTGAGAAGCTTTATGATCGCCCAGATTTTGTCGGTATTACTTGCGATGTCAGTGATGAATCTGCGATCGCTAATGCGCTGGATCAAGCCGTCAAATCCTTTGGTGGTCTAGACATCCTCATTCTCAATGCAGGAATCTTTCCATCTGGCTGTCGCATTGAAAATCTTGATACTGCCACATGGCAAAAGGTAATGCATATCAATCTCGATGCAAATTTAATTTTGATGCGTGAATGTTATCCATTGCTGAAACTTGCACCCAATGGCGGTCGCGTCGTTGCGATCGGGTCTAAGAATGTTCCTGCCCCTGGCCCTGCTGCCGCCGCATATTCTGCCTCGAAGGCGGCGTTAACGCAACTGATGCGGGTGGCGGCTCTGGAATGGAGTAGCGATCGCATTCGTATCAATACCTTACATCCCAATGCAGTCTTTGATACTGGCATCTGGACAGAGGATGTATTGACATCTCGCGCTCAGCATTATGGATTAACGGTTGAGGAATATAAAACCAATAATCTACTCAAAGTAGAAGTCACTAGTCGCCATGTCGCCGAACTTGCGGCGGAGATGTGTGGTGCGCTGTTTGCCTGTACGACTGCGGCTCAAGTTCCCATTGATGGCGGTAACGATCGCGTGATTTAATCAAGAAAGGCTCGCATTGCGGGTCTTTCTTCTATGAATGTCTTTTCTTTGGTAGCCCTAAAAAGGAAATGGTTTTAAAAGCGCAAAGTGGCTACGCCACTTTGCGCTTTTAAAACCCTTACGAGGTTTGCTTTTTAATTCACAAAAGTGTGACAATACTTCTGTGAATTGGTATTAAATAGGTAAGGATGGGCGGCGCTTCGTGCTGCCCATCCTTACCTATTTAGCGCTACCTTTTTTTATGCCCATGCCAACTTGAAACAGCATGACTCAGTAGCTCTGTTTTTACTTTTTGAACATAAAAAATATAAATTATTCTGTAGCAATTCGGTCAGATAAATCAGTAGGTTCCATGATACTTTCTGAGCTAACTATATCTATCTCAATATGTGAAAGAGTGAGCAGTGATGAAACTATTTAGAATTCCCCTTTTGGCGATGGGGCTATTTTTTTCAGTTGGCTTTAGTCTTCATGCAAACACCGTCCTCGCAAACAATTTACGCAGTTCTGCGATCGCTCTCCGTGACAAAGATTCCGCTTTGAGCAAATCAAACATTATCGATCTCAAGGAACTCATCGCTAATCCTAAAAAATACGATTTTTTTACCTTCAGACCCAATCTAGAGAAGCTTATTCTATCTGGTACAGCAGACTCTAAGCATATCAGCATCCTATGGTACACAATTCCAAATGGGAGTGTCGGACTCCATTATCATTCGATGACTGAATCTGTCTATACAATTGATGGTACACAAACCGATGCTAAAGGTGTTTATCCTACAGGTTCTCTTTATTTTAATCCACCTGAAAGTGGTCATAAAATCACAAATAGTACAGGGTTCTTTATCCTTGCCTATGCTTCACCACCTGACTTTTCTAATACTGACAAGATCAAGCCATACACTCCCGTTCAAATCAATACGGCTGACCCAGATTTAGAGCGAAATCATACATTTAACTATTCCCAAGCAGGTGTTAAAGTATATGATGTTCCTGTAGATCCTAAGGGTGGAATGAGTTCTAAGATTATTAAAAGTACTTCCTTGATAAGATATAAGTACTTAGGAAATTACCTGCTTGTCCTCAAAGGAAGTTGCAATATTAACGGTAAGATTTTTGGCAAGGATATGCTGGTAGTTGCGAAAACAATTGAAACACAATCCTACAGTCTTAGTGCTACCTCAGATAATTCTTGCTTGGCTCTTGGGCTTTCCTTCTAAACATCAAAGCAGCTTTATTAACATTTGGTGGAGAGATGTTTGGGCGATCGCTTATTCTCTGATTTGCCATGCGATCGCCCAATAAATCAAAATATCGCTACCACACTACAGATTATTTTCCTGAGTGTTAGATAATGTTGGAACCTTAGTGGGTTGGTTTTGTTGTGTAACTCTAATCAAGAATCTTAGAGCTTCATTTACTGCATCGGCGCTAGGAAATATTGCGGCGACATCAGGTTCTAAGCGCACTATTGAGCCACCAAAGCTCTTACGTCCTGAGCCTAGTTTTCTGACATGCAGACTTTTAAGGTCATATTCGGGTCTAAGGTCATCTTCTAGTTCTAATTCAGCCTTCTTCATATGCTTCACGCTCCGATTTTGTAACTTCTCTGGCACTGATGATCCGAATTGATTCTCTTCTCTCTGTATAGGAAACGATTAACAATCGTCCTCGATTTGATTCGCCGACAATTAGGTAACGTTCTTCGTCTTCTGAGTGGTCTAGATCATAGAAATCAACATATAGCGGATCGTCAAAGATGGTTTTGGCTTCGGAGAAAGAAACTCCATGCTTTGCCAAGTTTTTGACTGCTTTGTTTTCGTCCCACTCATATTTCATCAGTTTATTTTAACAAGTATTGAAAGCGATCGCATAGTCTCTGCTTTGCCATGCGATCGCCTAATAAATCAAAATATCACCCCGTTTAAAGTTTGGCTTTGGCTGCACCATAGTCGATCGCTATCTAAGAGAATAAATTAACAAAATCAGTAGCTTTAGCGATCGCAATGTCCTGATATTTAACAAGTGATAAAAGATGTTTGTCTCCTATGACTATATGGCTTGTGTTACAGACTACAGCGCATTCGATAACCATTATGTATTTCACTATTTTTCGTGGACAACTGAATCAATCAATTGTTCTCTTTCTTCTTCTGACATCTTTTCCCAGTCATAGCCACGCTCTTTAGCAGCAAGTTTAACTTTATCCGCGCCATAGCTAGATAAGTCTTGCCAGCGCTGCCATTGAGAAAGTAATAGGAATCTAAAAATCTCTGTTTTTTGTTCTTGTGGTAGTTGTTTAACAAGTTCTACAACTTGCTCGTTACTTAGTGTTAGGCTTGGCATTTTTGTATTCTCTATTAATTCTAAAGTGTATTTGATAAGAATATTTCATGTCAGGAAGATTTAACTCAACTTGCTGGAGTATGCAAAGATCGTATCATTTCAATGAGCGATTCAAAAGGTAGAGATAAATTTACAGTTACTTGGTTTGTCTGCATAGTAGGAATCTTTTACTAGGGCTTGTATTTACAACTTATGACAAAAGTTTAGTCATGTGGTCGAAGGCTGCAAGCTTTGCCTCATCCCTTGTCTTGAAATTACGCCGAGCATGGGAAACAGTCAAATGATCAGCAACTGTCCATGCCCAACCATCAGCACGTCGATAAATGGTAGTTCTATAACCATCGGCATTAATAAAAGGATTCCCATTGCTAGATATTTTCCAAGCCCTAGATGTCCAACGCTTACGTTTGCTTGCGCGGCTTTTCATGGATGCTTCACGTGCGTGGGATGCACTTAGATCTCCTTCCATATGTCCCGCACAAATACATCCAACTTGAAGAAGTCCATCTCCATTTTGATATTCAGGATGTTTCATATAATGAACAAATCGAATCTTTTGAGATTCACACATTTCACATTCTATTACAGGTTCACCTAAGTCTTCAATATCTATACATACCCAACCTTTATGTGGAATACCAGCAGTAGACCATTTACCACGTTTTGATGATACGAGTTCTTCTTCGTTAATTAACATCATAAAGTTATAGCGATTTTTAGATAAAAATAAATTTTTCGACTCTATTTAGTTAACTTGGCTTGACTTTTATTATGTATCTTTTCAATTTTAGTTGAAGGTCAAAAACTCTTGAGCAATCATCTTAGAAAATATAGTAGTTAAGTAGTTAGACAAAATTATATATAAGTCTAGCCTACGATTTGCAATGCGATTGCCTAAGAAATCATCAATATCCTAATCAATAATTTCTTAGAGAAAACATCTGAGAATCATTCATCTCGAATAGAAATTCCTGCTCTCATCAATGCATTATCAAAAGTATCCCATGATGGGTTAGTTTTTTTAAGTGGATGATTAATAATAAGACCTAGATGATAAGCAAAATCGCTAATAGTTAAATTGTTAATACTTTTTGGAATTGGGATTCTATGTCTATTATCTACACAAATACATAAGACATCGAAAACTCTTGTTCCTTCATAGTAAATATAAACTGGTAATCTCATTCCATCCTCTTTAGCAAAGCAATTCATCCAAGGCTCGATAAATCTTTCTTCAATATCGTAGTCTAGAACTATTTGAAGTTTAATATCCCTAGAATGAAAAAATGCTCCTGTTTCGTCATTGTAGTCGAAATCTTCTGGCTGAGAACGCATTATCTGATCAAGAACTTGATCTTTAGTAGTCGTTAATTTCACCCATCCAGAAAAGTGTTTTTGCAGTAAATCAGTATGTCCTGATAACTCTTGACTTATATCTTCCCAAAATAATATGTGAACTCTGAATTTTCTATTCAGTTTACGGATTTCTGCTTGTAACTTTGCATCTCTTAGTGCTGTAGTCATTATCAAATACTCTTTGAGAAGAGGATCAAAGTTTTCGGCTTTTATTATCTCCTTCTCAATAGTTGTAATGCATAGGCTATCTGTCTCCTTGCATTGTGCACCAGCATAATCATATCCTCCTAGATGTTTAGGGCATCCATAAATATCTACTCCATCTTGTCTTTGCCCTGAACGACCATGACGGGATAAATAGGGGACTCCCCACACTTTCTTCAAAACATCAGTACATATATCCTCAAATTCATCCCAAGATTTAGGGCGCGGAAGATTTGTCGTAGAAGGACTAGGCATAGTTTTTCAGGTTTAGTTACGATTAAGATAATTAATTTCATCAACTCATATTAATTTGAGAAAGCTCAGCTTGAATTTGCGGATCTTGTGCCATTGACGCTAATTCATTCTTAATCCGAATTTGATGCGCTATATGCTCCAAAAGCCATAACTGCTCAGTTATATTGAGAGCATCTATAGATTTAACAATAATCTTCAGTTCACTTGATCTTTCCTTAATTAACATGTTTTTTATCCTCACCTAGCTCCATCCGATTCTCCCACATACCAATCAACCCAGAATCCAGTAATTGACGCGCAGTAAAAGTTTTTTTAGACTCAGTCAAAGGAGAAAATAAAATTATTACTTCAACCTCTTGCCCTTTTACTACAGGCAACCCAGATAGATAGATTTCACCATCTTCTTCTACAATTTGTTGTAACCGAATTGCTTGCTTAACTAGGTCTCTAGTAAACCTCATCATGCGATCCTACGTTTAGTAAAAGGATATTTTCAGGGGCAGTATCTTGAACAAATTCAAATAGTATTCGATATTTATAATCCACAGAACAAGACCAAACATCCGATAAATCTCCAATCAGCTTGTGAGTTCTGAGACTAGGATGAAAAGGATCTCCTGCCAATTGACGCAAAGTCTGCTCAAGTTGTGGTCTTAGTTGTGGATTCTTGCGAATTAGCTTTTTAAAAGCCCTCAAAGATTTAGCTGTCCAATTAATATTTCTCAACGATCTAGCTCCGCTAAAAAGTCATCAACAGAACCACTCTTAAACTTACCTTCCATAAATTCTTGCCTCACTTCTTGTACTTCTTGCACAATTTGATGACGTTGACGCAGTTTCAATCGATTATGCAATACATCTAGCAACGCTAACTGATCATCTAAAGACAAAGACTCGATCGCATTTAATGCTTCTTGAAATCCTGATATTTGTTGAGAGAGCATATAAGTGTTTACTACAAGTTTTGATCGCTATTGTAGCAACACCTATATGCTATTTTTGCAATCTATGGCTTCTGTTCAGGGAACATACACTTATCAGAATCGCAACCCGCAGGGCCAGCATCCATCAACTCACCCGAATCATAACGCAACAAACTTGCGTAAAAGTCATCGGACTTGCGACGTACTAGCACCTCAGCACTGAGCTTGTCATAAGTCTCCTTGTCGATTGGCTCAAAGGGCAAACGAGGGAAAGTTTGGAGGTCATCAAAACGCGCCAATAGCGCTGCCGAGATATAACCCTCATCATCACGAATTGCTTCGTAAATCTTCTTCCCTAAAGGCTCGATTTCATGCTCCCGTAACTCCAACGTTGCGGAAGTATTATGACGAGTGTAATGCTTCTGCACCTGCATATAGAAGTCAAACTGTGCCATCACATCGAACTTACTGATGTCCACCTTGTCAGCACCGTCAAGGTCAGCCCAAGACACGCTCACAGGAATCTCCACCAGCCATTCCGTGCATCTCGGATCGAAAGGATCATTCAACAATTGTCCATTCTCATCCTTATCCGATTGCGAAGGAATGATACTATAGCCATAGTCCATACAAGCCCGCGCCACAGGATCTTCCTTACGGAAAGTAATCCGACGGATAAAGCGCTGTGCCTTCGGTGGATGCCACCCTGGAGAAGCACCAGTCAGTAAGGATTTCGTGCCCGCAGGCTGAGTTGTCGTGCAACGATTCGGGCGGCGTAAACCATGCGAGTCACAATATTCCCAAACCGTCTGATGTACGATTTCGCGCCAGCGATTTAGATAATTAGCTTCCTTCTCTTTGAAGTCTAGCCCTTGCACGGTGTCAGGACGACCTGCTTCCCACCAACGCAACCATTCCACACCAAAGGCATGAACGAAGAAGTCAAATAGTCCTGTGAAGGATACACCGACAATCGGATCGACATCACGACTAAATTGATAACGCTTCTCGATGAATTGATGATTAAGAAGTGATGCAACTGATAAAGCCCCTGCTTTAAATGCTGCTTCCTGTTCTTTTTCATCCTTAGGATTAATCAGATTAAGATGTACTTCAGAGAGATTGCAATGGAAATCTGCTCCAAGAATCTCGCCGCAGTTGTGAGCAACAATACCATTAGCATCAAAGCGTGAAACTTGAGGAACTGTGCAATCATATACAGGTTCAACTCCATCAGCAGTAATACCTGTAATCGTTGCCGTGAACCTCTCACGATTCATTTTGCGCGAGTAGTTGCCCAATGATTCTTGTAAACGGGCTGCCTTCAGCGGATCTTGGAAGCCAATAGTAGTCGCAAAGTGCTGCAAGTTATCATTAGCAATCGCTAGCTCATGTTGTTCTTTACACATGTAAGGAGCAAGTTCGCGATCGCTATTTGGCAACATGCGTACACCCGCAGGGCGGCGTTGTTGGTATACAGAAGAAATAATTCCAACACGAGCTAACATTCTCTGCACAGCTTGCAGGGTTTCCAGATTGCTTTGAGCAAGTCTGACACTAACACCCTTTTCTTGCTTCCCTTGAACACTTCCATCAGCATCAAAGAACCCGCGCAAAAATCCACAATAGAAAGCATAACTAGCTTTCTCGATCGCAGATGACAGCACTTTGTTTTGAGGAGAAAGCCCAAATCTTGCGGCAAGGGTGGCTAGACCAGACGAGTTAATTACTTGATGCTGTAGCTGCTTGTGATAATGCCCTGTAGAGTTTTGCGACTCATAATTGGTGGCATATTCTAAGGTCTTGATTGCATAACTCGCCATTTCCTCCTTAGTCTCACCCCAGTAGCGCAGACAAGCTGCATCATTCCACTGAGTTTGATAAAGGCTACCATCTCCAAGTAAATTACCAACTAGCCAACCTTCTTCAAAACTTCCTTCACCATCCCAAGACTGGATTTCGCGGTGGTCATGGAGCAAAATGCGATCGCCAATTTTGAGATCCTTAGTTTCTACCCACTCAGTATATTGGGCGTGCTGAGTTTGAGCAGTTACCTTGAGCAATTGGTGGTTTTCTGTCAATCGTAGTCCAAAACCTTCCTTGGTTTGGAGACTCACAACAGACTTGTTACCTGTCAAAAAGAAACCATCAGCTGTCGTGCTAAAGAGTTCTCCATTCACATAGACACCGACTTGCTTACCAATCAAATCACTAATCTGTCTTGCACCATGCTCAGTATGAACCCATGTATCAGCCGTTAGACAGGGATTCAGAGCATAACGCTGTAATCTATGCTCTAGCTCATGCTCAGAAACTTCAGTCTGTTGCGATCGCAACCATTCTTTCCCTTCTCCTTTCACATAGGCAGCAAGGAAATCACGCTTGAGTTCGGGAGTTGTGATCAAGTCCGCATTAGAACGTGCGATCGCCTCACCCGCCCATTGAATTGCCCCTTCACCCGAATAGTATTGCTTACGAACAGCATCAACACATTCTTGTTCAGTCGGCTTGCGATGGAATACGCGAGTATGGTTTGCCATTCTCAAAGCATCACGCTCAGGATCGATACGCCAGTTACCCGCTTCATCCTGCTGCCAGAGATTATCCTTTGCGACAGAGCCGAGCGCATCTTCTGAAGAGAATTGCCTCATGCCGGCCGATCTTCGGATGTTCCCTGCCACGATACAAACTGCGGCTTCATCGATGAGGATGCAGCACTCGACTGAGGTGAGTTGACGACCGATCGCTTTATTTAAAATATTGGCGCAGCGATCGTAAAGCGTAGGCAACTTAACAGGATTTGCCATACCGCCGAAACCTTTGAGGGCTTCACCACTGGGGCGCACATCGCTGATATCAACAGTGACTTGGACAGGCTTAGCTGCGTCAAACTTTTCATCGCTGCATAGCTCTAATAGCGATTGGTAGGACTTGACCCAACCTTGACGACTATCACCAACGAAGAACTTAACGGCATTGTTGGCATAGTCAAATTCGACCTCGGTATTGTGGCGGCGATCGCTAACAGGTGTTGCGCCGATCTCACCGACTACATTCACTTGCAATTGGTTACGAATTACGGGCAATTGGCTAATGTACTGAGGCTCTAATACGCCGCCAGTACCAGAACCTTGCATGGCGAGATCCATCATCAAGCCAAAGGAGCGCCAGTCGATCACATTGGTGCTAGTGCAGTTATAAGAGCCTGAGAAATTTTCGGGACGATCGACCCATTCCGTACCGCCAACCCACAGCCAACGTCCAGAAGTGAGTGACTTGAGCTGTTTCTGCATTTTGTCGATCAGGTCAGCTTGCTCTTGGGTCAGCTTACCGAGCGTCTTTAAACCTGAAAGTGTGCGATCGCATACTTCAGCCCAGCTTTCGCGTTTGTTATTATATTTACGGCTATATGTCCTGAAAAATACAGGATAAGCGGCAGGAGCGCTGTCGGGGAATCTGACCTCTTTGGAGAGGAGGGTGAGTTCTTGCACCATAAAAAATGCTGTTGTTTTAACGATGAGTCAGATAATACCTTAACTCACATTTAGCGTCAAAAGCTAAATAAAAATTATTGATCACACTATTAGTAGGCTTTTATATGTGCATATATATATTTGCAGAATAATGAAGACAGCGCTTAGCTCTGTCTTCATTATTTGGGTTCTAATAGTCCAGTTGGTAAGCCATCGATACTTTGCTGATTGTTTTTTTGCCAATATTCGTAGACACCCTCTTCACCTTTTTTCTCAGCCCATTCTTTTAACACTTGACGATCGCCTGAAAATTCATAAAAGGGAACCGCAAAACCACAGGATGTTTGTACAGATTCCACTTTGACGCGCACAATTTGGCGAGTACCAGCGATCGCAGGAAATAGCGATAAATATTCTTGCCATGCCGCATCTCTGGGGCGGATTGGTTCGCCTTGACCATAGAGACGCAGGATTAAGGGCTTCTCTGTGAAGCTACAGAGCATGATAGTAACTCTGCCATTCTCTAGCAAATGCGCAGCAGTTTCGTTGCCACTTCCTGTGAGATCGAGATAGGCAATTTCAGACTCGTTAATTACGCGCAAAGCATCCATTCCTTTTGGCGACAGATTCACGCGCCCATCATTGGGAGCACTCGCCACAAAGAAAATATGCTGTGCTTCGATGAAGGTCTGTAGTTCGGTCGTCAGGCGATCGTAAAATTTAGCCATCCGTTTATCTGTCCAATCCTCGTGAAGTATATTTCTAACTAGATAAACCCATAAGGTTTCGCCCCGCAGGGGCGAAACCTTATGGGTTTTTATTCGTGAGTATTTTTAATAACTCATGGTTAAGCATTGTATAGCCTTGGCTATTGAGATGCAGAATGTCTCGGCTATAGATTTGGCGAACCTTGCCGCGCTCATCCGCTAAGAGTGTCGCTGCATCTAGAATAATAACGCGATCGCCATTGAGTGATTTGATAAATTGATTAATCTCAATAATCGCGCGATCGGCTTCTTCTGGCCAATAAGCTCGTACTGATTGAGATAACTCACTAGTAGGGAAAATCGTAGTGAGAATGACGGTTGCTTGTAGTTCTTGAGTTAATCTATTAACAATTTTTTGAATATTTTGTTTGCAGTTATTTACGATATTTCGCGATTCATTGGGAAATGTGGCAAAATCTCTCAGGTCGTTCACACCGACTTGGACAACCACGATTTGGGGCGATAACGACGCAACATGAGCAGATAGTCTTCCTAAGACTTGATCGGTAGTTTGTCCATTGATGCCGCGATTGATAAATTCAAAGGGGATATTGGCGATCGCTGGCCATTCCACCGTACGGGAGTCCCCAAAAAACACGACTAAAGGTTTGTTTAGATCGCGTTTTGACAGATCAGGATTGACAGGATATGTTCTCAATTCGTAGGGATCTAAGCCTAGAGATTCAGTCATGCTATTTCTGGGGGAGCGATTGTCTAGAAACCAAAAATTTAGACCTAAATATCCACCGATTAAAATAACAAGGGCTGCGATCGCGAAGTAGATTTTGTTCATAAGGCTATCAATAGAAAAAGCGGCGCATTGCGCCGCTTTTTCTGTTTATCTAGAGATTAGAAATGTTTCTCGACAAATTGGCGAATGCGATCGCATCCTTCGCGAATCGTTCCTAAATCAGTGGCATAGGAGAGACGAATACAATCATCTAGACCAAAAGCAATCCCTGGAATTACAGCAACTTTCTGATCCTCTAGTAATTTGTCACAAAATTCTAGAGAAGGGATACCGTAGGCTTTGATGCTAGGGAAGAGATAGAATGCTCCATCAGGTTTGGGACAGGTAAGCCCTCGAATCGCAGTTAATAGGTCATACATAACATCGCGACGTTCGGCAAAAGCTTTGCGCATCACTTCGACACAGTCTTGAGAGTCATTGAGTGCTGTAACTGCGCCATACTGAGCAAAGGTGCAAATATTCGAGGTGCTATGTCCTTGGATCATCGTAGTCGCCTTGATGATTTCGGGAGCGCCAGCCAAATAGCCAACTCGCCAACCTGTCATCGAGTACGCCTTGGCAAAACCGCTACTGATCAAAGTGCGATCGTACATCGACTGACTCACTGCCGCGATACTGAGATGGGTTGCCCCATCATAGAGAATCTTTTCGTAAATCTCATCGGAGACGATATAAACATGGGGATGTCGGTCTAGGACTTCAGCTAGAGCTTTGATTTCCGCAGGTGAGTACACCATGCCTGTGGGATTAGAAGGCGAATTGAGAACAAATAGCTTGGTTTTGGGTGTGATGGCTGCTTCTAATTGCTCAGGAGTGATTTTGTAGCCAGTTTCTTCAGTTGTAATCACAAATACTGGTGTCGCTTCAGCAAGCTTTGCCATTTCGGGATAGCTCACCCAAAACGGCACAGGAATAATTACTTCATCTCCTTCGTCAAGGATTGCCATCATCAGGTTATACAGCGAGTGCTTACCACCATTGGTGACGATGATTTGTTCGGGCTTGTAGGTTACGTTATTGTCGCGCAGAAGCTTAGCAGCGATCGCTTGTTTTAGCTCAGGGATACCTGCGGCGGCTGTATAGCGAGTCTTGCCTTGATCGAGTGCGAGTTTGGCAGCAGCCTTGATATGGTCGGGTGTATCAAAGTCTGGTTCGCCAGCACTAAAGCTACAAATATCAATTCCACTAGCCTTCATCGCCTTAGCTTTTGCGTCGATCGCTAGAGTTAAGGAAGGCTGAATATTACGAAGTCTTTTTGCCAGTTGCATTTTTTCTGGAGGAGCGGAGGCATCTTTATGGGATTAGCATCGCATTGTATCAAAGCATACTTGCTAGAGTTTGATAGATTTTTAACAATTTACGATTTAGCACAAATTTTAAAACCCTACCTGTAGGGGCAATTCATGAATTGCCCCTACAGGTAGGCCCGAATCATCGCTTGTGTGCCTTGCTCTGCGCCTTGTCCGTCATCGAGTTGACTCACTTTTTGGAAATTTTGCATAGCTAGGACGATCGCAGGTAGATCTACAGGAAAATCTAAATTTTGGCGATCGCTAATTTCTTGTACAAGCCTTAAGTCCTTGATCATGTGTTTAATTGCAAACCCTGGCTGATAATCCCCAGTCGCAACTTTCATGCCAAGATTTGTTAAAGCCCAAGACCCTGCTGCCCCACTGCCGCAAACATCGACGATTAATCGCGGATCAATGCCCATTTTTTCGGCAAATTGCATGGTTTCACAAAGAGCCAGCATATAGACTGACACTAGAGTTTGATTGCAGAGCTTGACGGCTTGACCGCTACCGATCGCCCCGCAATGTTTAATATTGCTGCCCATCGCCTCAAATAGGTATAAACACTCCTGTAAATCTTCGGGATTACCGCCAACCATAAAAGTTAATGTGCCATTGCGTGCACCCACATCACCACCCGAAACTGGCGCATCCAAGAAACGTAAACCGTCATGCATTAAGGCATTCCCAATCTTCTTCGCAGCATCACTGCCAATCGTGCTGGTATCAATAAATAAGGTATTGGCTCTGGCAAAGTGCATCGCTCCGATGTCACCAATGAGTACTTCGGTGACATCAGGGACATCGCCTAGGCAAGAGAACACCACATCTGCTTCACGGACTGCATCTTCTAAGGAATCAGCTAATGTGCCGCCTACACTTGTAAATGTAGCGATCGTGGGGCGATCTTTAGTGCGATTCCAACCTAGTACTGAATACCCACGTTTGACTAAGTTGGCAGCCATTGCCCCACCCATTACGCCTAAACCAAGAAATGCAATCTTTTGAGTCATATTTGCAATTTATCAAAACTTTATCAGCCTAATAAATTTACTACAGCGATCGCCCTGATGCTGGCTCGCAAAACAAAAGGTAGTGCCTCGCACTACCTTTTGTCTTACGGCGATTAAATCTGCTTATATCCTGATGGACATTCTGGGACAGTTTGGAGGATAAACTTGGGAGGCATCTGACGAGTAGGTGCTATGCTCTCGCAGAGTAGAGATGTGGTGTAGGGTTCGGGAGAGTCAGGCGTTTTGGCAAGATACGTCAATCCTGTATACGACTTCAAGCCATCACCCTTGGCGATCGCCATATTCTGAACTGCCTTAGTACTGTCTAAACCCATCACTTGATACTTGTAGTTCGCAGTTTCGGACGGGATACCAATGGCTAATACTTCAAGGTTAACTGCGAAATAAGTTTTTTCCAGAAAGAAAGCTTGCTGTGCGCGATTCATAGAACCAACATAAGTTTTCGCTTCGGACTGTCTTGCTGAACTTAGGCTAGAAATCTCAACTTCTTTTGGCAAATTAGTGTCGTTGGAAATGCGATTGAGAAATAGCGCATTAGTCAAAAGCAATCCTCCCAGAATATTTCCAGACTGCTGGAAAGCCCCAGGGACGACTAACTGTTGCAAAATTAGCTGACCTTTTTGACTAAAATCAACGGTTGTTCTGGACGCAAAACCACCTTGCAAAATATATAAGTACGTCTGTCCATTAGTCGTATTAACTTGATATTCCAATGCATATGCTGTCTTTTCATTTGTGCCTAACAGATATAGCTTGCCATCAGCAGTGAAGATGAAGGTCAATGTTTCAGGATTATTGATGGTAGAGGGTACTAGTTGCCATTGTCCCGTTAGTTTTTCAGTCAACTGTTTTGCTTCCGCAGAAACGGGAGGGTTTTCGGCGGCGATCGCAGCAGAACTGAGATGGTTAGAAGTTGAAGAATATGCAACATTCATTGCGATCGCAATAGAAGCAAAAACTTTAGTAATGGAACTTAGTTGAGTTATTTTAAACATCATCTTGTTAACCGTTAATCAATATCTGGCGGCAAAAAGACAATATCATAGCGCTTTGCACTCAAACGCAAACCAGAATAATTTTTGTAGAAGTATTGCTTTGCAATACTTCTACAAAAATTATTCTAAGAACTGTTGAATCGCAGTTGCGAGTTGCTTTAGCTTAATCGAGTTACTCAAATAATTATTCGCTCCTGCTGCCAAACATTTTTCGCGATCGCTTGTCATTGCCAAAGTGGTGAGAGCAATTATCGGCACATCGGTAGAATGATGGTTGCGAATCCATTCTATTGCTTCTAGTCCTTCCATCTTCGGCATTTGGATATCCATTAGTACCAAGTCTGGAGTTTGCGATCGCACTAGTGCGATCGCTTCTTGTCCATCCTTAGCGACGGCAATCCGAAAACCCTTTATACCAAAACACAAAATGGCTGCGCCACTTTGTGTTTTGGTATAACTTCTCCGACTACGGCTATATTAAATCCAGTTTTGAGAATTGATCATCTAAAACCCTTTAGTTGATTAGCGGTCTAAATCCGTGTTTGATGGAGACTTCACCAATCTTATCCATATTCTCAATACTGATTTGATTGCGTCCCCAAGAGAAACTAGTATGCCAACCTTCAAACTCTAAAAGCATCGCTTCCGCAAAACAGGCAAAAAGTTGACGCGCAGGAGCAGTCATATTAACGATCTTCATAATCTTCCAGTCAATATCGAGACTATGCTCAACGATGCCGCCATCAATTACATGAATTCCGTCTTCCTGCACAAGCGTAGACATATTTTTAGGATAGCCACCATCGATGAGAATGCAAGGATGCTTGAGAGTGGCTGGGTCGATCGCCATGCCCTTCGCCATACTCGCTACCCACACGATAATATCTGATTGCGGCAGAGCAGCCTCCATATTCATGACCTTACCGCGTCCAAGTTGGGCTTGCAATTCTTGTAAGCGTTCCTGATTCCGCGCAACTAGCAATAACTCTTTAATGTTGGTACGTGTATCTAGCCAACGACATACAGCGCTACCAATGTCCCCCGTTGCACCACAAACAGTCACCGTGGCTTTAGCCAGATCAATACCAAACTTACGACTTGCCTCTTCGATCTGACGACAGATAATGTAAGCGGTGTGGGTGTTGCCCGTGGTGAAGCGATCAAATTCTAGTTGGATATTTCGCACGCTCGACATCTGGCTGAGATTAAAGTTCTCAAAAATGATCGAAGAAAATCCACCTAAAGCCGTAATATCCACATCATTTTTTTGCGCAAGCGCCATCGCGTTGAGGATCTTGCGAATGGCGGTTTTAATTTTACTACCTGCTAACATTTCAGGTAAAAAGCAGGATTCTACATATAGCCCTTCGATCTGCTGACCTGTGGCACTCGTAACTTTAATGCGATCGACGATTTGGGGCGGGGCGCTACACCAAAATTCCAAACCTTGATCGGCGTATTCGGGATAGCCTAATTCCCTTGCTACAGACTGAGCGTGTTCAAGACTTGTCAAATGCCCTATAAGACCAAACATCGATTGCAGTTACCAGTTTTTTATTAGCAATTAGCTATTAGCTATTAGCTGTTAGCTTTTTTTATTTAGAATTTTTAGAAATAATTATTTCTTTTTTGAGAATTTAAAGATGATTAGCTGTTGGCAATTAGCTAAATGCTAACAGCTAACAGCTAATTGCTACTAAGCAGCTACCAAGCCCATTGCTGACATTCTCATGATGTCGCGGGTGTTGAAGCCGATTTTGCCTAGACTTTCGCCATATTGAATCATGAAGTCTTCAACCAAAGCTTCTTTTTCCATGCCAAGGACTTTGGCATCGGCTTCGACTTGGTTGAGCATTTTCCAGACAATAGGCAAGTTTTGACGATTTGCTTGCTCTAGGGTTGCCTTGGAGTCATCAAAATGATTATGCAACCATTCTTCGCCAAAGTTAAGATGCAAGTATTCATCTTTGACCACGCCTTCAGTGATCTTGCGTGCAAAAGCATCAGCTACAGGAATATAGATGTTGTAAGCAGCGATCGCAAAGCACTCAATGATGAGTGATTGAATCAGCAGACAAGTGACAATATCCCCTGTTGCAAATGCTTTTTGAAAGTTGCCATGCAATTCAGAAAAGAATTTCTCAGCAAAATCCATGTCAGGTGTGACCTTAAGGTTCTTACCACAGGCTATAAAACCCTTTTTGTGGCGATCCTCCATCTTCGCAAGTCTGGTAAAATCTTCAGTAAATTCGGGCAGTAGTTCCCCTAATTGGAGATAGTTGCTGTACGCCTCAGCTTCACCCTCAATGACGATCGCATTGATTCGACTGTAGGCATCGCGATAGTTTTCTGTTTGATAGTCAATCGCTACAGCTTCGAGTGTTTGCCCCATGTTTTGCCTCTTTAAATATCCCTGCTCAATAAAAGTTAATCTCTAGCTATTTTATGCTAAGTAGCACAGTGCAATAAAATTAAAACCAGAAAGGTATGGTGGTGTAAAGCACCGCCATACCTTTCTGGTTTTGTTATAAACCCAAAATTGGTTTTTTGGAATGTGAATTGCTGACTAAAGCTCTACATCTTTCTATATTGCACGTCAGAGCGCTAAACTAAAGATCGTCCCTCAAATCGTGGTTATGGCAAGTTTTTTGTTAGAAGTTGGTACTGAAGAGCTACCCGCTAGTTTTGTTGTAGATGCTTTGCGACAATGGCAAGAGCGCATCCCAAAAAATTTAGATGAACACCAACTAACCACGAGTAAGGTCAATGTCTATGGTACACCTCGCCGTCTTGCTGTGCTGATCGAGGGTTTGCCAACTCATCAAAGCGATCGCAATCTAGAAATTAAGGGGCCTGCAATCGGTTCAGCTTTTGTTAATGGCGATCCGCAAGGCGAACCAACTAAGGCTTTATTAGGTTTTGCCAAGTCTAAAGGCATAGATCTGCAAAATATTTTTATTAAAGAAACTGATAAGGGCGCATTTGTCTTTGCCCATCAGCAGATTATCGGTCGCGAGACAATGGATATTTTGCAAGAACTTGCCCCAACTTGGATTACGGGACTCGAAGGTAAGCGCTTGATGCGTTGGGGTAATGGCGATCTGAAATTTCCCCGTCCGATTCGTTGGTTGGTATCGTTATTTAATTCCAAGCTGTTGCCGATCGCTTTAGAAAATGTCCAAAGCGATCGCATTAGCCAAGGGCATCGAGTCCTGCATCCACGATCAGTAATTATTGACACTGCGATCGATTATGTGGCGACTTTACGTGAAGCTTTTGTGGTTGTGGATGGCAACGAGCGCCAAAAGCATATAGTCACCCAAATTAATAGCATTGTGGAATTATTTGGCGGTAAAGCCGAAATTCCTAATGATTTACTCGAAGAAGTTACTTATTTAGTGGAATTTCCCACTGCACTAATTGGTGAATTTGAGCGGGAATATTTAGAACTGCCTCAGCCCGTAATTAAGACCGAAATGGTTAGCCATCAGCGCTATTTCCCCGTACATTCGCTCAAAAATCCCGATCAATTATTACCGCGCTTTATCACTATTTCCAATGGTGATCCTAATAAATCGCGTTTGATTTCGGCTGGAAATGGTCGTGTAATTAGGGCGCGGCTCTCCGATGGCAAGTTTTTCTACGATAGCGATCGCGCAGTGCATTTAGAAACATTCTTGCCACTTTTAGAAAAAGTTACTTTTCAAGCCCAACTTGGCTCAGTTGCAGAAAAAGTAGAAAGAATTCGGGCGATCTCCAAAGTTGTGATTGCGTCTATTGCTAACTTAGAAACCACTGAGGCTGATCAGGCGATCATAGATCGCACGGCTCAACTTGCTAAAGCCGATCTCGTCACCCAGATGGTCAAGGAATTTCCAGAGCTGCAAGGTCAAATGGGTTATTATTACGCCCTTTCTAGCGAAGAACCTGTGGCAGTAGCGCAGGGTATTCGTGAGCATTATCAACCACGCGGAGCTAGTGACTCATTGCCAACTTCTTTGGCTGGTAAGATTGTGGCGATCGCAGATCGCATTGATACCCTCGTTGGTATTTTCGGTTTAGGGATTATTCCTACAGGTTCGTCTGACCCATTTGCATTACGTCGCGCCGCTGCTGGCGTTGTCCAGATTGTATGGGAGAGTAATTTTGCCCTCGATTTGCCCAAGCTCCTGCAAGCCGCGATCGCAATTTACACTGACAAGAATTTGCTAGCCAAACCTGCGGAAAATGTTCTTGAGAATCTATACAAATGGTTTAAGCAGCGTTACGAGACGATTTTGGCTGATCAAGGTATTGAATATGATCTTGTTAATGCTGTCTCAGGCACTGAAGATATCGCCTATACCTTGCAAGGCTTGAGCAATCTCACCCGCATCAAGGAACGCGCTCACTTTCTGCAAAAATCTCGCGAAGATGCCACACTCAGCGCCATCTATGAGCCAATTGTCAGAGCTTCTCGCCTCGCGGTTCAGGGCGACTTAGATAGTGTGACCGTTGATGTGAAGGCAATTATTAATCCTGCGACCTTAACCGAACCTGCGGAACAAAATTTATATCAAGCGATCGCCGCTTTGCCAAGTCAGCCTAGCGATGAGCAGTTGATGGCAGGAATTATAGCGATCACGCCAGTTTTAGCTAAATTCTTTGATGATGTGTTAGTCATGGCAGAAGATCCACAGGTACGTCAAAACCGCCTCAATATGCTTGGTATCATCCGCAACTACAGCCTCAACCTTGCAGACTTTAGAGCCATCCTTAAATAAACAAGAAGGGTCGTAATTTGTCCCTACTCCTTTATTTATAAGGATGCGCCAGTCAGGTAAAAACAAAAAGAGAGTTGCGGCGAAACTCTCTTTTTGTTTTTATAGCAAACCAAGGTTTACTTAGGACATAAACCCAGAAGATGAGTGGCGGCGCTTTGCGCCGCCACTCATCTTCTGGGTTTAGTTGGTACTAGTTAACTCTTTTTTTGCTGTATATTTCACACTTGGCAACAGCCATAACAGATAGTCATTGATTGAATTTTCATATCAAAAACTGGCATGTGATTACGTCTGTGGATGAGATTAGAAAAACTTATCAAACAAATTAAAATACAAACGAAAACTCATCATTTTCCTCGCTCACTAAAATGGCTATAACTATTTTCTAGCAAGGATTTAAAGCGTTTAAGTGGTCTTGAAAGCGATCGATAACTATCACCTATAACCAATGGTAGAAATAATAAGCTAGTTGTTCGCTTGGTTGCCAAGAACGATATGATGCGTGTTGATACCCTTGTGGGTGATTGAGATAAACGTAACTTGGCTGACTACCTTTAATTGGGTATAACTTCGAGACATCGTTTATTTTTTTGGCTGCAATCTTTAAGAGGTTTATTACATACATGGCTACCTTCAAAGTAAGACTGATTAACGAAGCTGAAGGGCTTGATAAAACTATCGAAGTTCCTTCTGATGAGTACATTCTTGATGTTGCTGAAGCTCAAGGCATCGATCTTCCTTATTCTTGCCGCGCTGGTGCTTGCTCTTCTTGTGCAGGCAAAATCGTTAAGGGTGAGATTGATCAAGGCGATCAGTCCTTCTTGGATGACGAGCAAATCGAAGCTGGCTACGCTCTCCTTTGCGTAACCTATGCTCAGTCTGATTGTGAAATCTTGACCCACCAAGAAGAAGCTCTCTACTAATCGCTTCTTTTCATAAATTTTTTGAAAGCTCCGATCGCTAGTACTTTATGTGCAACGCTCGGAGCTTTTTAGTCTTTACCAATTACTACTCCCTTCCAGAAATCTGCTTTATAGAAGTGAATAGCAACATCTATGACAGATCCAATCCAGTTGGCATTTTCAATCCCAAAAATAGGGCTGCCATTTTGGGGATTTGTATAAAGCATATTTGGCAAGCTTTCGTGTGAGTGGTATTTTGATGCTACATTTCTCAAAGCCTAAAAAGTCTAAACTGCAAAGAGGCATCACAAATTTTGTCTGGCAACGAAGAAAAAATCAACACGGAAACGCAGGAACCACAATCCACTGGACAGTCTTCTAAGCGATCGCTACTGAATATCGCTACGATTGTGGCGATCGCCACATTACTGAGCAAAATATTTGGATTACTGCGTCAAGTGGCGATCGCAGCAGCTTTTGGTAACGGTACTGCTTACGGCGCATATAACTTTGCCTACGTGATCCCAGGGTTTTTGCTGATCTTACTGGGCGGCATTAATGGGCCTTTTCATAGCGCGATCATTAGTGTTTTAGCTAAACGAGATCGCAAAGAAGTCGCAGCAATCATCGATAGCATCACCACCATCGTTACAGGGATTTTATTGCTGGTGAGTATCGCGCTAGTGATTTTTGCCGAACCATTGATGCATCTGGTTGCGCCTGGGTTATTTGTCCCAGAAGCAGATTTACTCGTAAAAGGAATTACCCCTGAAACTATTCAGAACCTGAAGATCACTAAAGATATTGCGATCGAGCAGTTTCGGATCATGGCTCCAATGGCAGTTTTGGCTGGGCTAGTGGGGATCGGGTTTGGAGCGCTGAATGCTGCTGACGCATACTGGTTGCCATCGGTCAGTCCTATATTTTCGAGCTTGACAGTGCTCATTGGCATCGGCGGCTTGTTTTGGACTATGGGCAGCAAAATGTTGTTGCCAGAAAATGCGGTTTTGGGCGGTGAAGTGCTTGCTTGGTCAACTCTAGCAGGGGCAGTTTTGCAATGGCTGGTGCAATTACCTGTACAGCTTAAAGCTGGTATGGGTGGATTTAAGCTGCGGTTTGACTTTCAACGACCTGAGGTCAAAGAAGTCTTAAAAATTATGATCCCCGCCACTTTTTCATCGGGGATGCTGCAAATTAATGTCTGGACAGATTTATTTTTTGCTTCTTTTATCCCTAATGCGGCGGCGGCGGTGTCGGCGATGGGTTATGCAGGACTATTAGTGCAAACTCCTTTGGGGATTTTGTCAAATGTGATCCTTGTACCGCTGTTTCCTGTTCTCTCAAAGCTAACTGATCCCGAAAATTGGGATGAGCTGAAACAACGTATTCGTCAAGGCTTGATGCTCACGGCTCTTACTATGCTGCCAATTAGTGCGGTGATGGTAGTGCTGGCTTTGCCAATTTCTCAGGTGGTTTATGAGCGCTATGCTTTCGATGCTGAGGCTTCACAGCTCACTGCTGTAGTTTTGATGGCTTACGCTGTCGGCATGTTTGTATATTTGGGGCGCGATGTGTTGGTGCGCGTATTTTATGCGCTCGGTGATGGCGATACACCTTTTAAGATCAGTGTGGTCAATATTTTCTTGAATGGACTATTTGATTATTTTCTCGTCCAAAAATTTGGTGCGGCAGGGATCGTCCTAGCAACTGTTTCCGTGAATGTGATTTCGATGTTTGCGATGATTTATTTTCTCGATCGCCGCTTGAATGGGATGCCCCTCAAAAGTTGGAGCATAACCATATTGGGCTTAATAATTGCTAGTGCGATCGCAGGTGGAGCGAGCTGGGGCGTTTATCATTTGCTTAGTCAGAGTTTTGGTAGTTTAAGCTCTGTGGCAAAATTCGGCGTAGAGCTTGGCGGTTTAGCGATCGCAAGCGCTGTTGGGTTCACTATTTTTGGTGCGATCGCTATGCAAATGAAAATCCCTGAAATCAAAGCTTTAACCAATCAAATCAAGCGTCGCTTTTCGCGTTAGCACTAACTAACAGTTACCGAACTAATTGCCATCGCATCGGAGATATAACAAACTCCACCAAATTTTTTGGTAACGGGCTTGAGTTTCTCGACCAGCAATTTAGTTTTGTCTTCCAAAAAGAAAGCAATCACATAGTCATTTTCCAGCATACTCATGTCGAGATCGCCTGAATTAGTCCCTCTGACCCCTTTACCGACGACATTGCGAATTACTGTGTAGTTCAAAACGCCAACTTTTTCTAATACATTGATAATCTTGTGAGACTCAACAGAATCAGAAACAATTTCAATTCTTTTAACAGCTTGCATGATTTTATATGTAATAAATTCTTACTAAATTTTTTTGCCGATAATCAAAAATTAATGACGGCGCAAAGCGCCGTCATTATGGATTAAGTTGTTACCCAAAACAAATTAATCACGTACATATACAAAGGAATCCCTACAATAATGTTGAAAGGAAATGTAACAGCCAAAGCCGTCGAAACATAGAGGCTAGGATTGGCTTCTGGCACAGTAAGACGCATGGCAGCAGGTACTGCAATATATGATGCACTGGCACATAGCACCGCAAATAAGAGTGCATCTCCTTGTGACATGGAAATCAATTTAGCGATCGCAATGCCAACACCCGAATTCAAGATTGGCATCAAAATTGCAAAAGCAATTAAGAAAACACCTGTTTTTTGGAGATCTTTAATTCTTTTGGCGGCGACTAGCCCCATATCCATCAAGAAGAACGTCAACACTCCATAAAACATGTCTTGAGTAAAAGGCGACAATACATGCCATCCCCTTTCACCTGTTAAGCAACCAATAATCAAACTGCCAACTAGCAAAAACACGGAACTATTTAAAAAAGCTTCGCGTAAAACTTCTGACCATGCAAATTCGCTAGTTTCTCCTTTGTTCGCTTTGTCTGCGGCAGTAAATAGGCTCACGAGGATCAGTCCCACAATAATTGCAGGAGACTCCATCAGCGCTAAGGCTGCCACCATATAGCCATCAAAAGAAATCCCCAACTGGCTCAAAAATGAACTTGCCGTAATAAAAGTAACAGCACTGATCGAGCCGTAAGTTGCCGCGATCGCGGCGGCGTTGTATGAGTCAAGCTTGATCTTAAGAATAAAAAATGAGTAAACAGGAACAACGCAAGCCATCAGGATCGCGGCAAGCATGGTCAGCACTACAGCTTGGCTAATGCCACTTTTAACTAGCTCAACCCCACCCTTAAACCCGATCGCCAACAGTAAATATAGTGAAAATAATTTCGGAATTGGCGGCGGGATTTCTAAATCTGATTTAATCAACACCGCTAACATGCCCAGAAAAAAGAACAGGATTGGCGGGTTAAGCACATTAGAAACGATTAGGTCTAAATCCATTTGGACAGATCCATTAAAAATAAAAGGATTTTTTTAAAAACAATTCGTACATCATGACAGTCTACAGAATTGTATGGTGATCGCTATCGGAAATGCGTTATGAGAAACACACCTTTAATCCGAAAGACTGAAGACAGTCAGCAATTCTCATTAACAAAATTGTTTTCATAATTAGAGTTGCTGGAAAGCAGGGCTTTGCAACGCCTTTAGTATTTCAGGTTTGATATCATTAAAGAAAAGTATTTGTTTTGGGAGAATATCAAGATGACAGCGATCGCTCCTCCCCCTATCAAACAACAGGAAAACTTAGCAGATTCACGATCCCAGCAACTCATCACTGATCAGTGGATTAGTGCAACATGGGACGAGTTTGTAAAGATTCTCGAAAATCCTCTGTATGCAGAATCTCGTTGCTATTACGACACTAATCAAATTAAGCAAATGAGGATTGAAACTATGCCTGTGGGTTCAGAACATGCACGAGATAATGGCATTATCTACTTTGCGATCGCCTTATACTGCACATTAAAAAATATTCCCATTACAGGCTTACTTAATGCTAGCTATGTCAAAACAGGAGTTCAAGGCTGTCAGCCAGACATCTCGTACTACGTTGGTGAAGTCTCATCCCACGCACCTTGCAGTAGTTCCATCGTCAGTCTCGATGAATCGCCTGCACCGAATTTGGTGATTGAAATATCTAGTTCCACGATCAATGATGACTTAGGAAAGAAGCGCTTGCTGTATGAGCAGTTAGGTACTAGTGAATATTGGGTGATTGATGTCCAAGAGGTGAAAATTATCGCCTTAGAAATGTTGGAAAATGGTGGCAGTCGTCAAATCACCTCATCTAAATTATTAGGTGGACTAGCGATCGCTGATCTCGAAGCTGCACTAAAACTCAGTCGCGAAAAATCTCAATCTGAAGTTGGGGCATGGCTATTACAGCGCTTTGCACTCTAAAATCCGAAAAGAGAGTCGCGGCGCGAAACACCTCAACTCTCTTTTCGGGTTTATAAAATTCGATGAGTATTTTAAATGAGGCGCTATACTATCTTTAGACATTAAACTGCATACTATTTTCTAATTTAGTTGCTTACCTTCCTTTAAACATTCATAGTTGGAAAAATGAGCGAACCAACTCCCTACGACAAATTAGGAGTCAACGACGAAGCCTCCTTTGAAGAAGTGCGCGATGCACGCGATCGCCTATTGCGCGAAAATGAGGGGGATGAGTCTCAACAAGAAATGATTGAGGTTGCTTACGATGCCATCCTTATGGATCGTTTACGCGCCCGAAAAGAAGGAAAGATTGCCGTACCCGATCGCATTCGTTATCCTGAACGTTTATCTGCGGCGATCCCTGCTGCTCTCCAAAACAATACACAGCGTCGCGCCCCATCTTGGTTGTCGAAACTCTTAGACAGTCCAAGCAAAAAAGACATTTATATCTCTCTGGGGATTTTTACAGGACTTGCAGCAGTTAGCTTTTTTGTCCCTGCTGTCACTACTACATGGCTATCGTTTGGTTTGATTGCCAGTGTTATTTTGCTAACCCGCAAAGAAAATCGCTTTGGACGTGCTTTGCTTATCTCCTTATCAGGAATTACTGTCGGTGTATTATTAGCAACTTTAACCAATCAAGTTTTAGTAGTATCACGTTTAGTAGGAAGTGGATTTTTCCCTAGCCCCATCCAGACAGTAATTATTTTGTTGGTGATGTGGCTTCATGCTTGTTTCTTGAGATAAAAGCGATTAGCGATTAGCTGTTTAGATGGTTTTGCACTCTTTTGCAAACTCAAATATATTAGAAAAGCCTTGCTTTGCAAGGCTTTTCTAATATATTTGGACAAGCTCATCACTAATAATACCAAAACACAAAGTGGCGCAGCCATTTTGTGCTTTTAAAACCCTTACAGGGTTTGGTTTTTAATTCACAGAAGTGTTGTCACACTTTTGTGAATTGGTATAACTTCAAAAAGATAAAATAATTATGTCTCCTATACTTTTTGGGATCGCACAACTTAATCCAGTCATTGGTGATTTGGTCGGTAACTGCGATCGCATACTAGCTGCTGCCCAAAAATTAGCTGAGCAAGGGGCGCAGCTAGTTCTGACACCTGAGTTATCACTTTGTGGCTACCCACCTCGTGACTTGTTGATGAATCATCAATTTGTGCGCGATATGGACAAGGCGATCGCTGAGCTTGCGAGTAATCTCCCACCTGATGTTGCAGTACTAGTGGGGACAGTATCAGTAAACCCACAGGCTAACCAAGCAGGAGGAAAACCACTATTTAATAGTGCGGCTCTATTGCTAGGTGGCAAGGTTCAGCAAATTTTTCATAAGCGGTTATTGCCAACCTATGACGTATTTGATGAAGATCGTTATTTTGCGGTAGGGAATGGGAGCCAAGTTTTTACGCTAAATCTGAAGGGGGGATCATCTCTAAATATAGGTGTAACCATTTGCGAAGATATTTGGAATGACGAGAAATTTTGGGGAAAACGTAGCTATGCCGATGATCCTGTTGCTGAACTAGCTGCGAATCACGAATTAGATTTGCTACTCAATTTATCGGCTTCACCCTATGCGGTTGGTAAGCAGAAGTTACGCGAAGCGATGTTGAGTCATAGTGCGCTCATGCACGACTTGCCATTGCTGTATGCCAATCAGGTTGGGGCAAATGATGATTTGATCTTTGATGGGCGGAGTATGGCATTCAATCGACGTGGTGAAATAATTGCGCTTGGCGAGGGTTTTGAGGAAGATTTATTAATTGTGCGTTTAGATGGAGTGGTGCTATGCCCCACTCCATCTAAATACGAAACTGATGATGCGGAAATTTTTGCGGCTCTAGTGCTTGGTGTGCGTGACTACGTCCAGAAATGTCGATTTCGTCAGGTAGTGATTGGTTTGAGTGGCGGCATCGACTCGGCTCTAGTTGCAGCGATCGCAGCAGAGGCAATTGGCAAAGCGAATGTGTTAGGGGTACTGATGCCTTCTCCCTACAGTTCTGCACATTCAATTACCGATGCGATCGCCTTGGCTCATAACTTAGGAATCTCTACGCAAACAATTCCAATTCAGCCAATGATGGAAGCCTTTGACGCTAGTCTTAGCAATCTATTTGCGGGGCAAACTAATGATGTGACTGAAGAGAATTTGCAGTCGAGAATTCGCGGGAGCCTGCTGATGGGAATCTCTAACAAGTTTGGTCATTTACTCCTTTCTACAGGTAACAAATCAGAGGTTTCAGTGGGGTACTGCACGCTTTATGGTGATATGAATGGTGGGCTTGCTGCGATCGCAGATGTCCCCAAAACAAGAGTATTCTCTATTTGTGAATGGCTAAACCGTACTAATTATAATTTATCGATTAAACAAGGAATCTTTGAAGTAATTCCTGTGAATATTATTACCAAGCCGCCCAGTGCTGAGCTCAAGCCTGATCAACTAGATCAAGATTCCCTTCCTCCCTATGACATCCTTGATGATATTTTGCACAAGCTGATTAATCAACATCTCGCTGCTGCGGAAATTATTGCCACAGGGCATGAGCCAGCGATCGTTGATCGCGTAGTGCGTCTGGTCAAAATCGCGGAATTTAAGCGCCGCCAAGCTGCCCCTGGTTTGAAAATCACTGATCGCGCTTTTGGTTCTGGTTGGAGGATGCCGATCGCTAGTAAAGTCACCTCATTGTAGACTTTTGAGATTTTTTGAGCAGCACATCCTACGAACGTACTTCTCACAAATTATTTTGGATTGATATTTGCTATCGATTTCAAAGAACTTGTTGATATCCTGATTGACTGATAAAACTGTGGGAATCCGCATTTTACACTAGGGGCAGGTTTTGCTAAAAGATTTGCTGTAAGCCAATCACGGATCTACTAAACCTGCCCCCACAGAGATTTATCAGTCAATCTGGTTGACATCTCTATCTGTGGGAGTAATGAGTCTCAGACAGGAATATTGAGAAAGATATACAATGTAAGGCTAAGGCTATTGCACCTAACGATTGATTTGTATATTTATTCCTTCCAGCTCTTTGCGATTAAGATTGAATCAGTAAATTTTTCAACAGTGTTGCGAAGTAACACTGTTGAAAAATTTATTGAGCTTTGTTTGATTGTAAACAGCTATAAGGAATGGGTTCTTAATCTCTCAGATTGTTTCTATAAAAGTATTTGTAAAGCAAATTACATCGCTTTGCCTATGGCAAAAGTGAAAAGTTTAATTTGATATTCGTATATTGGGCTTAACCAAATGTATACAGTTTTAGAAGCGATCGCTACTGCGAACCCACCTTATAAACTAACACAGGCAGAAGCTGCGGACTTTATGTTAAAAACAGAAAGTTTATCAGCTTCCATTAGAAAAAGAATTCCATCAATTTATGCAAATTCAGGAATCGATTATCGCTTTAGCTGTATTTCAGACTATGGTGGCGATCTCCAAAATTTTGAATTATATCCTCATAATTGGGAACTCACGCCCGCCCCAACTACCTTTAGCCGCAATCAAAAATATGAAACCTATGCTCCGAAAATTGCCTTGCAAGCTGCACAACAAGCGATCGCTGAAGCCGAAAATCTTAATGCTCAAGACATCACCCATTTAATTGTAG
This sequence comes from Pseudanabaena sp. BC1403, assembly GCF_002914585.1. NCBI lineage: Bacteria > Bacillati > Cyanobacteriota > Cyanophyceae > Pseudanabaenales > Pseudanabaenaceae > Pseudanabaena > Pseudanabaena sp. BC1403. Next base: position 79,251 of record NZ_PDDM01000008.1, on the reverse strand, counting down.
TCAGTTGTACTGGCTTTTCTGCTCCTGGTATCGATATTCACCTCATCAAGCATTTAGGGCTTTCCTATACTGTCTCTCGCACGATGATTGGCTTTATGGGCTGTCATGCAGCTTTTAATGGACTCAGAACTGCTCATGCCATCTGTCAAAGCGATCGCCAAGCTAAAGTTCTCTTAGTTTGCGTTGAGCTATGTTCATTGCATTTTCAAGTCGCTGACACCTTAGAAAATACGATTATCAACGCCATTTTTTCCGATGGAGCTGCTGCCGCGATTTTGACTTCAAATCCATTTGCTCAAGCGGAAGGAAAGCTAGCTTATACCGATGGATATAGTTTGCTGATCGAAAACACTGAAGAACTAATGAATTGGACAATTGGTGATACTGGTTTTTTGATGGGCTTATCACCGAGAGTTCCTGATGTAGTAGTATCGCATCTACCAGATTATTTACAAGCTTTCTTAAAGCAACATCATCTCACGACCAATGATCTGGATTTTTGGGCAATTCATCCAGGGGGAAGAAAGATTATTGAAAATATTCAATCAGCTTGTGAACTTAGCGATCGCATGGTGGCTGATTCCTTTGAGGTCTTGTGCCGTTATGGCAATATGAGTTCGCCGACAATTCTATTTATCCTCAAACAGATTTTAGATAAACATCAATCAGGAGCATCTGCTCCCTTTCAAAATGGGATTGCCTTAGCCTTTGGTCCTGGGCTATCAATTGAAGGTTGTCTATTTCAAAAAGTCTAAGCGTATAAAGCCCTACAATGTAACGCCCGCTGCGCGGGCGTTACATTGTAGGGCAATAACTCACACAATTAGGAACATATATGCCTTCATTTCAAATCCGTACTAATCAAGATGAATTGATGGATGATTTTTCAATTCAGGATGAGCGACTTACTGACGCATTAGAGCAACTGCGCCCGATCAATCAACTACTGGGCGGATATGCAACTACGATGGAAATCCTCTCGCCTTTTCTCAAAGCCCGATCGCAATCAAATCAAACGACACGCATTCTTGATATTGGCACTGGCATCGGCGATTTCCCTGAATATATTGTGCGTTGGGCGGCAGCTCAATCTCCTGCAATTAATGTCGAGATCGTTGCGATCGATGCTAATCCTGTCACCGTAGATTATGCCCGTGCAGCTTTAAAAAAGCGATTGCCAGCAGATCTACAAGCAAAAATCAAAGTGGAAGTTGCGGATGCTTTGGCTTTGCCCTATGCTGACCATGAGTTTGATATTGCGATCGCAGCAATGTTTTTGCATCACTTTGCCCATGAGAATGCCGCGCAAATTGTGCGATCGATGCAGCGGATCTCGAAGCATGGCATTCTGATTAATGATTTACATCGTCATCCTTTTGCCTATTATGGAATCTATGCGCTAACAAGGCTATTGCCTGCTGTGCAGATGGTTCGCAATGATGCACCACTTTCAGTTTTGCGTGGGTTCAAATCCTCTGAATTAAAAAGCATCGCTGAATCGGCAGGATTGATTAATTTCTCGCTCAAATGGCGCTACGCCTTTCGCTGGGTGCTGAACACAATAAAGGCTTAAGATCTGCGAAAACGGTCGAGCACGGGGCATCGCCCCTATCGATAATACCAAAACTCAAAGTGGCGTAGACATTTTGTGTTTTGGTATTACTAATTTATAGGCTGGGGAAATTTTTTAGCGGAAATCACCTAAACGTAAGATTGGTTAGCGATCGCGTAACCCATCATTCTTGCCCAATCGATGCTTAATGTTTTGACATAGTTAAAGCCAAACAAAAAGAGTTGCGCCGCAACTCTTTTTGTTTTTTTATCACAACAGATGTCTAGTCACACAGCCTTAGACGGCTAACCCTACCTCAATCTTGGCTAACATCGCCCATAGCAGGGGGATCGCTGTGATAAGCTAGCAGAGTTAGTGTCATTAACACGAATAAACATGGATCGACCTTCTCGCTCTGTTCCCCAAGCCGCACAAGCCGCCTATTCAGGGGATTCGTCATACGGACGCACACCGCCGCCTGACTTACCTTCGCTACTACTAAAAGAGCGAATTATTTACTTTGGGTTGCCTCTTGTATCTCCCGACGAATACAAACAGCAGCTTGGTGTCGATGTTACAGAATTGCTCATCGCCCAACTTTTATATTTGCAATACGAAGATCCTGAAAAACCGATTTTTCTGTATATCAACTCCACGGGGACATCTTGGTATACAGGCGATGCAATCGGTTTTGAAACCGAAGCCTTTGCTATTTGCGACACACTCAACTATATCAAGCCCCCCGTCCATACAATCTGCCTCGGACAAGCCATGGGAACCGCCGCGATGATTCTCGCTAGCGGAACCAAAGGCTTTCGAGCTAGCTTGCCAAATGCCACGATTGTCCTGCACCAAGCCCGCCGTCAAACCAGAGGACAAGCCTCTGATTTGCAGATTCAGGCAAAGGAAGTATTGACTAACCGTGCCGCAATGCTAGAAATCTTGTCGCGCACCACAGGCAAGTCAACCGAAGCCATCACCAAAGACATGGATCGGATGTTGTATATGACTCCTGTGCAAGCCAAAGAATATGGGCTGATCGATCGCGTTCTTGAAAGCACAAAAGACTTGCCCAAAGCAGTTCCCGCACTCGTTTAGTTAGGAATTACGAATTACGAAATTGTAACTCGTAATTCGTAATTCGTAATTTGTAATTCCTAATTCCTAATTCCTAATTCTTAATTAAACCTATGCCTATCGGTATTCCTAGAGTTCCCTATCGCTATCCTGGTGATTCCTACACGCAGTGGATTAACATCTATGAGCGTCTGTCGATGGAGCGCATCATCTTTTTGAGTGGTGAAGTAACAGACGGTATGGCAAATGCAATTATTGCCAGACTGCTCTACTTTGACTCTGAGGATCAAACCAAAGATATTTATATCTATATCAACTCTCCTGGTGGATCGGTTTCGGCAGGCTTGGCGATCTTTGACACGATGCAACATATCAAGGCGGATGTGACCACAATTTGCGTGGGGCTGGCAGCTTCGATGGGTTCATTCCTATTGATGGCTGGCGCTAAAGGCAAGCGGTATGCTTTGCCCAATGCCAGGATCATGATTCACCAGCCTTCAGGTGGAACAAGAGGTCAAGCCTCAGATATTGAAATTGAGGCGCGGGAAATTATTCGCATTCGCCAAAAGCTGAATGAAGAATATGCCAAGCGAACAGGGCAGCCTCTAGAGAAGATCGAGCGCGATATGAATCGTGACTACTATATGTCTTCTCAAGAGTCTCTCGCCTATGGATTAATCGATCGCGTTCTTGATTCACCACAATAATTTCAAAACCAAACAAAAAAGGCGACACTTTGTGTCGCCTTTTTTGTTTGGTTTTTATAGCTATAGAACTTTGTGTTCAAACCCGAACCAATAAATTTTTTTAAAATGTTGCAACGCAACACTTTTAAAAAATTTATTGTAGTTCTTTTGATCAAAAATTGCTGTATGTAAAACTTACATTGCTATAGCTACAGATTCTTAGAATAGCGTTGCCATTTTAAGAATTTATACAAAAAAGAGTTGCTGCACTTTGTGCAGCAACTCTTTTTTGTGTGTCTTAGCTTATGTGGCGATAGCTATATACCAATTCTTGAAATTGTGGTTATCTTCTCAAGAATTAAAAACCAACACAAGGAAGGTTTTTAACTCTCAAAATGGCATTGCCATTTTGAGAGTTGGTATTACGTAGAACTCAAATGATGAATCTATTACTTACTGCTAGCGACGCAGAGCAATCTCCCCGTGGTTATCCTAGATTTTTACCATCACAAGAATTCCTTCTACGTAATATCTGTAAATTAATTGAAGACAATAGGATCATCTAGATTTTTGCAGAAATCCATGTAAGATGGCTCACTTTCACTACCATCAGCAAATTGAGCTTTAATCCATTGCTTGCACAATTGGTTGTCAGTGGAACTATCCCATACCATCTTGGTATTCTCGCCTGAAGCAATACCTGAGCCGATATCAAATTGTCCCCAAGTTTTATTTGGCTCACCAACCAATAGCTTTTTGATAGTAGAATTACTGTTATTTTTAACGTAAAAGTACCACTGATCAGCAGAAGCGGAAGCAACATTTGCCACCAGACTGAAAGCAATTAGGCTTGCAGAAACCAAAAAACTTTTCTTAATCATTATCTTGATATTTTTAAAATCAGTTCGTAAGTATGACTATAAACTATAAAATCTTATTTGCAACATTGATTGCTATTCATATAACTTTTGTATAACTTTTGCTCTTGTTTAGCTGTGACTTTTGTTATTCAATCTATTCAATATCAACCTTATCAGCTTGCTTTTCGAGAGCCTTTTCAAACAGCATTAGGAAAACTTTCCCATCGCGAAGGATTTATCGTTGAGATCAGCGATCGCAAATCTGATCATGGCGTTCAGCATATGGGTTTAGGTGAAGCTGCCCCGCTTGATGGGTTTGGAATGGAATCTCTTACTGAAACTGAAAAGGTTTTAAGAGAAGCTCAGCGATCGCTGATTAATGCAGAAATTAACGATCTGAATGATATTGAGAACTTACTTGCAAAATACGATCGCACTCCTGCCGCAAAACATGGAATTGAATTAGGACTGCTCAATCTGTTATCACAATTGCAAGGTATATCCATTTCTCAATTGCTAGCAAATTCCTTCTCTGGGATAGTTCGTGATCAAGTAGCCGTTAATGCTGTGATTGGGGCAATCGCACCTGAAAGAGCCGTATCCAAAGCAAAACAGTATATAGAGCAAGGTTATCACTGTCTCAAAATCAAAGTAGGAACCAACGATTTTGGAATGGATTTGCGAAGAGTGGAAGCAGTGCGATCGCAGTGCGATGCTCATATCCAGATTCGGATTGATGCTAATCAAGGATGGTCTGTGACCGAAGCGATCGCTAATTTAAAAAAACTTGAATTTTTGCAAATCGAATATGTCGAGCAGCCTGTTGCTGCTTCTAATTTGTTAGGTATGGCAGAAGTCAGGCGATCTCAATCAATTCCAGTTGCTGCTGATGAGTCCGTAAATAATCTCACTCAATTGCAGCAAGTGATCGATACTCAAGCCGCCGATATTATTATTCTTAAACCAATGGCGCTAGGCGGTCTCATCACCGCACATCATGCAGCAGCGATCGCTTTCAAAGCTGGCTTAGATGTTGTAATAACAACGACAATCGACGGTGCGATCGCGCGTCAGGGAGCTTTTGACCTAGCTGCCGCCTTACCAATTAAGCGAGCATGTGGCTTAGCCACTGGACATTTGCTTATAGAAAATTAAAGAGGGTGCATTGCACCCTCTTTAATTTTCTATATAGCTGTCGCCAAGTGTACTAGGACATAAAACCCAAGAATTGATTGGCGGCGCTTCGCGCCGCCAATCAATTCTTGTTAAATTATTAATTAAAGACGACGCGATGCGCCGTCTTTAATTATTTCTCACGACGAGATGTACCAGACTCTTGGAAGATCTGGATCGCGTTGAGTGGATCGCTAATAAAAGTACCAGACCGATTCACTTTCTGGGGAGAGGCATTGTAATTACCAGGGATGACTGGCTGAATCTCCTCAACGTCGAGATTGATATTTTGAATTTTGAGATCTGAGCGCGGAGAATCTCTTTCTATTGAAAATTGATCAGTATTTGTAGGAGAGATCGGCTGACCTTGAGCAGGACGTAGGCGGTCAGCATCACCTCGTTGTGGTTGCGTTGATTGTGCAAATACTGGACTAATCGTAGTGCTAGCGATCGCTAGTACTGCGATCGTCAAAACCTGAGAAATGCGTTGATAATGTCTGTTCATAAATTCCTCGCATTGGCAGTCAGCGATATTAACTACAATAATCGCTCATTATATTCACAAAAAATAGATACCCTCAAATAGCCAACTCTAATCTTTAGGTTTAATCACGTTTTTAAAGCCTAATACCAACAAAATATTTGTGATGGTCAAGAATGACTCAGCACTGCCATGCAACCAATCAACATTGGCTAAAGATTTGCCGTAATGGACTTGAGCATAAATTCCAGCGGGAATTGTAATCGCCACAAATACTAATGTCCCATAAAATCCCCAAAGTCCCAGCTTGGGAAATTGGCGTGATTTGGTAGCAAACCAGAGAAAGGCTAGATAGGGAAATAGAGATAAACCGAATAAGGCTTCTTTGGGCATAGTTTCATCTTTTTTTGCTGCTAGGTTTTCCAGAAGCAAAAAGCTAAATTTGTGGTTTTGCGTTGGCGATTTTCCAGATAAAGTAGGCTGCGATCGCGAGAGTGGTATTGCCAATTAAAGTTAGTGCGGCTTGCACCGTAACTAGCCATTCCAACGAATCAGCGTTATCAAAAAAGTGCCAAGTCACGGCGCACATCGCACTGACTAAAGCAGGAAACATAGCCCATGCTAAGTTGCGCCAACCGCGATCGGGATTTTGCTTGTCGTATTGCCAAATTAGCCAAATCGCTAAAGTCCACTCGATGACGCTAGAAATATGAATTACCCATGTGGGCAGAGATAAAGAGTGCATAATTTTTTTGATACTCTCGTGGTGCTTCACGCCACGAAAGTATGATTTTAATGTTTGGTCTCGCGCATAGCTAAAAATTCGCGTATTTGCCGATCGCTTGGTTGAGCAGTGATCGCACCCATACTTAATGTGGTTAATGCACCTGCGGCGCAGGCATAAGCGATCGCGTCATTGGCAAACTTTGGATCGAGTAAATGGGTAAGCGGACGGTGATAAATCTTATGAATAAAGGCAGCTAGAAAAGCATCCCCCGCACCAGTTGTATCAATCGAATGTACAGGAAAAACGGCATGTTTGTCCTGTCGTTCGCCCAAATAGTAGCGACAATCTTTGTCACCATTAGTGAGTAAAATTCCTTCGAGATGGCTATAGGCTTGAGATATTGCGGCGGGACTGGTAAGACGAAATAGTAACTTTGCCTCATCCTCGGTCATTTTCAGGAAATCGGTGTACTTCAGCAAGACAGGCAATAGTTTGGCAACCTGCTCAGGATTTTTCCAGAACATCGCTCGCCAATTGACATCAACGACCACCTTTACAAAGTTCTCTTCCGCTAGCTTCAGAGCGCGACCGATTGCTCTAGATGTTTGCGGACTAGATAAGCCCAATGTGCCTAATATCAAAAACTTGGCATCAGAGAATAAATGCTCAGGCAAATGCTCGGCAGACATCAAAGTGTCTGCATATACAGTTTGAGCATCACCATTAAAGCGAGCAAAACTGCGATCGCCTTGAGCATCGCGGGTGACATATACCTCGCGAGTAGTGGATTCAGGATGCACTTGCACGCCTGAAGTCTCCACACCTGCTGCTCCCAACTGTTTGAGCAAATCGGTTCCTGTAGCATCTTGACCAACGCAGCTAATTAAGCTTACTGGTGTTCCCAGCTTGGCCAAACCACAGGCAACATTGGCAGGGGCTCCGCCAAAATAAGGCTTCCAAGAGCTAACTTGCTCATAAGGAGCACCAATATCTTCAGCTATTTGATCGATTAAAACTTCGCCAAGACAAATTACACGCGGCATAGCGGACTTTACGACGACATTTTGGACTTTCGCGATTCAATAATAGCAATAGCTGAATCCACTTTATCGGGGAATACCACAACTAAACTACTTTGAGGGGCGCTATCCAAGGCAGCTGTGATGGCTTCCGCTTCGTCAAGAATTGTAATACAGGGAATATTAGGATTAATCTCTTGAACTCCCTGACGCAATAAATCCGCAACGACGCGAGGGGCACGACCTCGCAGATCTTTATCTTCTTTAATAAAGATTTGCCCAAACATATTCGCCGCAAGTTGCCCTAATTCGATAATGTCTTCATCGCGTCGATCTCCAGGTGCACCGATCACCCCAATCGCTTCACCATTCCATTTCTGGATAAAGTCAGCGATCGCTTTAAATCCCGCAGGATTGTGAGCATAATCGACCAAGGCATGATATTTACCCAAATCAAATAAATTCATCCGTCCAGGGGTTTGCTCACTCGAAGCCACAAATGTGGAAAGCCCTTGACGAATCTCTTCAATCTGTACATCTTGACAGAAGGCGGCTAAACTTGCTGCCAGAGAATTTTGAATATTGAAGGCAGCACGACCACCAAGGGTCAAAGGTACGTTGACAGCTTCTTCAATTCGTAGTTTCCAATCCCCTTTTAAGATTGTTAGATATCCTTCTTCATATACTGCGGCAAGTCCACCTTGCTCGATATGAGATTTGATTAAAAGACTATCAGGATCCATGCTGAAGTAAGCAATCTTTGCATCCACATCTTTAGCCATCGCAACAACCAATGGATCATCAGCATTCAGGACAGCATAGCCACTCGGCAATGTTGTTTTGACAACTACACTCTTAAGCCTTGCCAAGTCTTCAATTGTGTCAATGTCGCCAATGCCAAGGTGATCGGCGGCTACATTCATCACCACTCCCACATCGCTGCCATCAAATCCTAATCCCGATCGCAAAAGACCGCCTCTAGCTGTTTCGAGGACTGCAACTTCAACCGTAGGATCACGCAGGATTACTTGAGCACTGTAGGGGCCAGTTGTATCGCCCTTTTCAACTAAACATTCGCCAATGTAAATCCCATCGGTAGTGGTGTAACCAACTCGTTTGCCAGTTTGCTTGAAGATATGAGCAATTAGGCGTGTAGTAGTAGTTTTACCATTTGTCCCTGTGATCGCCACGATTGGTATTCTTGTAGGCGCTCCAGGGGGGAATAGCATATTGATGACTGGCGCTGCTACATTGCGGGGTGTGCCAATGCTGGGAGCAGTATGCATTCTGAATCCGGGAGCTGCATTGACTTCCACGATCGCACCATCAGTTTGGCGTACAGGCAAAGAGATATCTTCAGTGACCATATCGATGCCTGCAATATCCAGACCGATAATTCTTGCCACGCGCTCTGCCAGCCAGATATTTTCGGGGTGAATCTCGTCTGTGCGATCAACTGATACGCCACCAGTACTTAAATTTGCAGTTGCCTTGAGATAGCAAACTTGACCATTTGGCGGTACAGATTCCAATGTAAAGCCCTGTCTCGCAAGGATATCCATACTCGTGCGATCAATCTCGATACGAGTCAATACATTGTCATGACCATCGCCACGACGCGGATCTTGGTTAGTAATTTCAATTAGTTGGGAAATTGATGACACCCCATCACCTGTGACATTGGCAGGAACGCGCTCAGCAACTGCCACAAATTTGCCATTGATCACCAATATACGATGATCCCTTCCAGTATGAAATCTTTCGATAATTACTTCTTCGGATACTTCTTGCGCCATGTCAAAGGCATCTATCGACTCTTTGATACTACGTATATCAATGGTGATCCCACGACCATGATTGCCATTTAAGGGCTTGATTACAATTGGAAATCCGCCGACTTCCGCGATCGCATCTTCTAGATATTTGGGCGATCGGATCGTTGTTCCCCTCGGCACTGGCACACCTGAAGCCCGCAAAATACTCTTTGTCCCTTCCTTGTCACAGGCTAACTCAACAGCTAAGATCCCCGTTTTGTTTGACAAAGTTGCCTGAATCCGACTCTGATGAACCCCATATCCAAGCTGAATCATGGCGCGGCTGCCCAGTTCTAACCAAGGAATATTTTGGGCTTTAGCTTCGGCAACAATCGACTCGGTACTTGGTCCTAATTGTCCATCAAGGCGAATATCTCTTAAATCCTTGAGATCCTCTTGCAACTCAGTAGTTGCATAGGTTCCTGTTTCCAGAATACTAGTACAGATTCTTACTGCTGCACGCGCTGCATAGCGGCCTGCACCTTCGGTTTGATACTCAAATACGACTTGATAAACGTTATTCTCAACAGTGGGTCTGATTGCCCCGAAGTCAACCTTCATGCCAACATAGCCTTGAAGAGCGATCGCAATATCTTTGACAATTTCTGCTAAGAAATCAGAGTCACTAATATCTGGACGCTGTGCAATGTCTTTCCCCGCTAGACTTGGCAAAACTTTACATAAATTTTGATAAAAGCTAGTCCGTTGTACTTGAAAATCCTCTAAATCTAATCGCACAACTACAAGCTGATGTCTTTGGATACTCCAATAGTTTGGACCACGTAATGTCTGGATTTTGAGAATTTTCATAGTCAAGCGTTTTTAAAGGTGCATCCAATGCCTAAATGTCCAGTGTCTAATCCTAGCGATCTTGTGGATCTTCATTTTGTATAAATTGAACCAAAATTAGATTAGTTAACAATAACTTCAGTAATTCTGTTTCTCTCAGAGCTTTGCGCTCGGGTGAATCCAAATTTTGGGTTAACCAATGACTTAGAAATACCTTCAACAATAAAAACCTAGTTAAACTAACTGTTGTGATTCAGATATTGTCATTATGAAAGTCATTGTTAAACCAATTTCAGCTTTTCCCCTATCAATTGTCTGACTGCCATAAGATACCAGATTTCTACAGAGATTCATCGGTATGTTGATGTTGTTGAGGTAAAGTCTCAATTCTGCCAGGAATTGGCTTTTGATTAGGTTGTAACCCCGACAACATGCGCGAAAGTTGCAAGCCATCAAGGACTGTCTTAGTCTCACGAATTTTGTGCCAAACCGATCGCGCCATCAACAAGGAATGCCCTTGCCGTTCGGCACGAATCCCTTCTAAATAATCTTCCCGTTCAGGCTGATAATCTGCTGATGATAGTTGCAAGCTTACATTGTCGGATAATTTCTCAGGAGATTGCTTGGTGACAATTTGGGCGATTTGCGAAGTGAGTTCAGGATAAAGCCATGTATAGGCAGGATGAACTGTAAGTTGGCAATGGTGAACCAATTTTTCTTCAGGCTGGTTGACGGTCGGGCGCTGCAATAGCAGATAAAAGTAGCCGATCGCAGCTTTTCGTTGTGGCTCATAGACATAGCCCGATACATCTTGTAAGTGATTGATTAACAATGAACTGTGATTAACCAGCTTGTCGATAGTCTTTGCCCTAAAATCATCGATGTTGAGATCGTAAACTTGGCGAATATGTGGGGGCATCGCAGCTGTGTCCAGTTGATAAAGCAAGCTAGCATCAGCATTACTAACGGGCATCAAATTTGGTAGATCGGGAGAATGCTGCGCCAGTTCGTGCAGACTTGCGGCATCAATTTCCCAATCGGTGAACTGAGCTAATGGCTGAAATCCATTTTGCCGATAGAGCGCGATCGTATCTTTTTGATTAATGTCAACTTGTAATACCCATGTCCGCGCTTCTAGACAAGATTCTAGGCAATAGCGAATTAGTTGTGTGCCAACGTTGTGTTGACCATTCTGAGCTTCTGGCAAAACCACGACGCGATCAATCTGCCAAGTACTACTGTTGTTATTAAAGGGGGAAACGCGAATAAACCCTTGGATGACACCATTACATTCAGAGACATAGGCACGTAAATAGGGCTTGAGTAGGGTTTGCACAGGCGCAGGCAACCAACTAGCAAGCTGGTGCAAGCTGGTTTTTTGGCGGCTGCGACAACCACTGAGATCGCTAACTGCAATTTGTTCGAGATCATTGGGAGATGCGAATCTCTGAATGATCTCTATGTCGCGGTGCTGTAGTGGGCGGATTGTGTTACCAAGCACTGGAAAAGGTTGCATATGCTCACGCCAGAAAGGGAGTTGATAAAGCCTAGGAGATTGACCTGAAATATTAAAATTTGGCTTGGGGTGTCTTAATTACAAAGCTTTGTGCTCTAACTAGAACCAATAAATTTTTTTAAAATTTATTGGTTCACTTGATGAAAAATGGCTGTAAGAACTAAGAAAAACCCTTTGCCTATAATTTTAATACATATTCTTGGAATGCCGTCCCGAAGTGCTCCCTTTTCTTAAGAACAGGAAAAAGTGCGATGTTGCAAAGATGGCATCTGGCGACGGATTTGGTCAATGCGCGAAGGTTGAATTTCGGCGATCGCAACACCAATGCGATCGCCTGCATCAGCGAGGACAATGCCCCAAGGATCGACAATCATCGCATGACCATGGGACTGGCGGCGAGGCGTATGCATTCCCACTTGAGCAGGTGCGATCACATAGCTAGTATTCTCAATTGCTCTAGCTTGCAATAAAACTTGCCAATGATCTTTGCCAGTAAAAGCCGTAAAAGCAGCAGGAACAAACAATACATTTGCACCGTTCTGAGATAAATGGCGATAAAGCTCTGGAAATCTTACGTCATAGCAAACTGATAGCCCTAAGTTGCCATATTTCTCGGACATATATACAGGTGGAGACTCAGTGCCTGCTAGCACCGTAGCCGACTCCTGATAAGTATTGCCATCAGGCAGATTCACATCAAATAGATGCATCTTTCGATAACGCGCTAGTTCTTCACCTTCACGCCCAATCAGCAAGGCGGTGTTGTACATTTTGCCACGATTACCATTATTGCTTTCAGCAACAGGCACAGGAAAACCACCACCAAGTAACAAGATTTGATAGCGTTGTGCGATCGTAATTAAAAACTTTTCGCTCTTTTCTGCAATTTCTGTAGAAAGTCTTGTCTTTTCGTTCTCATCTCCTAAAAACGAAAAGTTTTCAGGTAGACAAACTAATTCTGCACCTCGATTCACTGCCAGTTGGATCAAATCTTCTGCTTGAGCAAGATTTTTATCTACATCAGAGACACTGGTCATTTGTACGGCAGCCGCCAAATATGACTTCATTTCAATCCTTAAAACTTTCCCACATAAATTCAGATGTGCTGTAAAGCACTTAACTTAGATTACCGCGCTATAGCGCTTGTGCTCCTATTTTTTATTTTATAAAGAGAGTCGGTGCTTTGCCCCGACTCTCTTTCCCTTTAGCCAAGCTTGCCAGTGACAATATAAGCAACTCGCTGCCCCACATTAGCGGCATGATCTGCCATGCGCTCTAAATGGTGAATTGCTAATACCATCAGCATTATAGGTTCCATTGGCTCTCCACCAAATAGCTTTTGAGCCGCTAATAAGTTATAGATTTGCTTGTAGTCGTCGTCAACAGCATCATCCTTTGTCTTAATTTGCAAACCAATATTTTCATCAAGGTTAGCTAGGGCTTCTAAACTCATGGCAAGCATGGCTCGACAGCGATTGGACATTACCTGCAATTCGCTGAGATAGGGAGATGGAGGATAAGTAAAAAGTTTAATGGCAATATCACCAAGGTTTTCAGCGTAGTCTCCGATCCGTTCAATGTCGCGGATCAGCTGCATCAAGGCACTTAGTAATCTAATATCGCGAGCAACTGGCGACTGTAAGGTGATCAATTCAATGCAATCGATTTCAATTTGGCGATAGATTTGATCAATTTGTTTGTCTTGAGGATCAATACGAGTTGCAGCTTCAAGATCGCGCTCAAATAAAGCTGCATGAGCTAAGAGGAATGAATTTTCGACAAGTGCTCCCATTCGTAAAGAATCTTGTTCTAGGCGATGCAGTTGGCGTTCAAATTCGCTCCTTGTTCGTTTTTGACTTAGATATGAGGTCTCGTTCATTGGCTCCCACCAAATTTAAATGGGATGAAAAACTATCCTAAAAATGGTTTATGAGAGTGGACACCTTTTGGTTACACTCCCATAAACCATTTGAGGTCTTTATCTTTAGATATCTTTACATAACTTGTAGAGATCGACAGTGTTTGTAAATACTATAAAAAAAATAAGAGATAATTATAGATATACATAACTAATTACAAACCAAAACCCACAAAGTTTCTCCCGCAGGGTAAAAGCTTTAAGGGTTTGGGTAATTTATTTTGTACAAGTACTTAGTATGAAGTGCTAACTCTTAATGCTTTTATTTAAAAACATTCGTTGGAACTAATTCTGAAGTTGTAAGATGCCGATCGCGATCGCCATCCCCGTTAAATAAAACCAACGTGGTTGAAGAATTTTGCTCAAAGCCAATCTGCTCGTAAAATTTTTGCTGATGAGTGGTCATCAAATAAACACGCTCAACATTGCAAACATTGGGATGCGCTAACACTGTTTGGACTAACTTCCGACCTAAGCCAGCACCCCGATAGTCGGGATCGATCACCACGTCCCAAATTGTCGCCCGATAAATGCCATCACTAGTAGCGCGAGCATGTCCGATTAGGCGATCGCCATCCCACACTGTTACAACTGGATTGGAGTTAGCGATCGCGATCGCCATCCCCGCCAAGGTACGTTCCTTTGCCCAAAATGCCCCTAGTCGAAATAATCCTTGTAACTGTTCTAAATCGACTTCTTCATGGCGATCGCTAAAGCGAATGTGGCGATGATCCATCTGCTTGTTTTCCCGCATTGATTAACCCATTTTGTACTAGGTTTACACACTACTGATCCCGTCAATGTATCTATTTTTGCTAGAACATATTTTGCACTTTTACTAAAAAGAGGGGGCGCAACGCCCCCTCTTTTTAGTAAAAGCAATCATTCCTTATTTGCTAGGTTGCCAAGGCTCAGGCAAATAAACTTTTTTTGCCAAGCCAACTGCTTTTAGCAGATTGATTACGCCCCAAGTTGGATCAATTTCCCACCATTTCAAACCAGAACGTGCCGACTTAGGAAAAGCGTGATGATTGTTGTGCCAGCCTTCGCCGTAGGTCAAAATTGCTGCCCACCAAAGGTTTGTGGAATGGTCAGGGGTTTCCGCAAAGTTTTTATAACCCCATTTGTGACAGGCAGAGTTAATCAACCAAGTGCTATGCCAGAGAAATACTGAGCGTACCGCCACACCGTAAACCAAGAATGATGCACCTAGTCCAGAGAAAACCTTTTCGCCAATTACATATAGCAATGCGGCAAGGGGCACTTGCAACAATAGGAAATAAACATCTAAAAACTTGTAGTAAGGATCGTTGGCAAGATCGGGCGCAAATTTACTGTAGTTGGAACGCTGAAAATGCTCAGGCTTGGAGTACATGATCCACATCATGTGGCTCCACCAAAAACCTTTGTTTGCCGAGTAGGGATCTTTTTGATTATCTTCTGTAAAACCGTGATGTTGACGATGTCCGCCCACCCAAAATACTGGCCCACCTTGCAGTGCTAATGCGCCGATAGTAGCGATGATGTATTCCAACCACTGAGGCACTTGAAAGCTCCGATGGCTAAGTAAGCGATGATATCCTAAAGTAATACCGATGCTGCCAAATAACCAATGTAAGAAAACTGTAAGAATTACAGCTTGCCAAGAGAAGTAAAAAGGAGCAGCTAGGGCAGCAATATGAAAAGCACTGAAGAAGGCGACATTTGTCCAGTTCAGTTTTTGTTCAGTTGAGATGGCTTCAGTAGTAGCGGTCATGAAATAACAACTTTGTGGGTGGTGAGGAAATGCAAGTATCACTTACAGTTATATTAAGTTTAACTGCTTTTTAAGTAATAATGCAAGTATCACTTGCAAATCATCTCAATGGTACATGCTCTCATGTCTGTATCTCGAATTCCTACTCGTCAACGCATAGTGAACACAGCACTAGAATTGTTTGCTAGTAAAGGAATCACCGAGACAACTACTCGCCAAATCGCTGACTTTGCTCAGGTCAACGAAGTAACTTTATTTCGTCATTTTGGAAATAAACATGGATTATTGCTAGCCGTATTGCAAGAATGTCTGCAAAAATATTTGGTGTTGGCGCAAGTGGGAGAGTCGCTCATGGTGTCTGATATCTCTAGTCAGAGTGATTTGCGGAGATTTCTCAAATATTACATTCAAAGCTCATTGCGGGCACTCGAAAGTGTGCCTGAGTTGGTGCGATCGCTAGTTGGCGAGGCGGGACAATATCCCCTTGAAAGCCGACAAGCCTTGGCGCAAGGAATTAATCAAGTTAATCAAACGATCGCAACTGCCATCAATGATGTATTGGTCAATTCGCGCTTGCAATATTCTTTACCCCCGATCAAGCTTGCTAACTTATTAAATACTTGTATTTTGGGCTACGCAGTGATCACTTTAACCAGCGATGTGCAGGCAATTTGGCGCGATCGCGACGAGTTTGTCAGTACGCTTGTCGATATGTTTATTCAAGAAGTTAACCCGCTCGCCCAAGCGCAACCAATTAACGATATCTCTGCGGAGACTGTACGCGAAATCCTATTGCAAGCCAAAAAATGTGGGGTAAAGGACTATGCGATCGCCTATTTGCTATTTGGGGCAGGACTGACGGCACTCGATATTACGAGATTGCGCTTAAAAGACTATCAACACCAAGCTAACCACGGAATTTTAATAACTAGGGATGCTACGGGTAATGAGAGATCCGTACCACTTAATCAAAAAATTCTTGGTCATCGCTATGGCTCGGCAACTAATAATCCCCTTAGTGCTTACCTCAAGACTCGCAAGAATGAGTTAAAGGATTTAAAAGATCTGAAAAATATTGAGGATGTTGCATCTTTGCTTCTTAGTAGCGACGGTAAACCACTATCCTTAGAAGAGATCGAACAACTTTGGGAGCGTTGGACACAGCCATATCGAAATTTGAATGGCTCACCTTTAACAATTGATCAGGCTCGGCATACTTGGTGTATAGAAATGTTATCTCGTGGCATTGATGTTGATAGTTTTTGCATCATTAGCGGCATCAAGCCGAAGGAATTGCAAGCTTATCAAACCCGTCTTAATCAAAAGTTAGCGATTGATAAAGCGATCGCGCTTGACACTTAAAAATAAATTACCGAAACCCTTAAGGTCGCGCCCCTGTGGGGCGCAACCTTAAGGGTTTCGGTTTGAAATTAATTATGCCCATCGACTTAAAAGTGCAGCTAAAGTGCCGCTTTTGATGAAACCAATTTTGTGGTTTGCAGCCCCGCAGGCGCTGCAAACCACAAAATTGGTTTTGGTGACTTTTTTTGCTATTTCCACCAAGTTGATTAACTTGGTGTATAATTCGGGCGTTTAATGTACTTAAAAGATTGAGTACATTACATCTGTTCTTGGTGCATTAGATTACGGAGCATCTTTGAGTTGAGAGGCTAACAGATTGGCATTATCGGAGTTCAGATCGGCATTTCCAATTGAAGTTTTGGGTAGAGAAGCAAAGTGAGAGTTCCTCTAGACTGTTACCGTATTCTAGGTTTAACACACCTGTCAGGGCTAGACAAAGTTCATCAAGCCCATCGCGATCGCCTGCTCTCTATGCCAAGGCGAGAATATTCTGATGCGGCAATCGCTTCTCGTAAGCGCATCATTGATAAAGCTTATGAAACTCTAACCGACCGCGATCGCCTTAGCGCTTCAAGTGAAAGTGATGCATTGGAGGCAGATAGCGATCGCCAAGTTTTGACATTGCCACCTCAAATCGAAGCTGACGAAAAAGACTTTGCGGGGCTATTACTGATTTTGTATGAACTCGGCGAATCCGAGAAAGTTTTATCCCTTGCTAAACCTTATTATGATCCTGAAGAAGCCGAATATCAGTCAGCAAGAATTTCGCCTCATGATCCTGATTTACTTCTCTCTGTATCGCTTTCCTATCTAGATCTTGGTCGCGAATATTGGAAACAAGGACAATATGAATCTGCGGCTTCATCCCTAGAATCGGCTCAAGAAATTTTATTGCGAGAAGGATTATTTCTCAGTATTCGTAGTGAAATTCAAGCCGATCTATTTCGCCTCCGCCCCTATCGAATTCTCGAATTGTTGGCATCTCCTGACAATCATACAGAAGCGCATCGCAAAGGCATGTCACTTTTGCAAGAGATGCTAGAAGCGCGGCGCGGCATTGATGGCTCTGGCAATGATTATTCTAGTCTCGGCATTGACGACTTTTTGCGATTTATTCAGCAATTACGTAGCTACATGACTGCGATCGAGCAGCAAACCTTGTTTGAAGAAGAAGCCCGTCGTCCGTCGTCCGTGGCAACCTATCTCGCAGTATATGCGTTGATTGCGCGTGGATTTTCACAACGTCAGCCCGCATTGATCCGTCGGGCAAAAGGGCTACTAGTTAAACTAAGTGCCAAGCAAGATATTTATTTAGAAAAAGCTGTATGTGCTCTTTTACTAGGGCAAACAGAGGAAGCGAGTTCCGCGATCGATCAGAGTGGCGAAGATGATCAAATCGCATACATCCGCCAAAATTCTGAAGGTGCACCCGATCTTTTGCCAGGACTATGCCTGTACAGCGAACGCTGGATGCAAGAAGAGGTCTATCCTCATTTCCGCGATCTGATGAGTCAAATCGTATCGCTTAAGGATTATTTTGCTGATGAGCAGGTGCAAGCATACCTAGAGGAATTACCTAATACTGGTGCAATGTCATCGGAATGGACTTCACCTGTGGGAGGCGATCGCTTTTCGGCAATGTCTTCCCTCGATGAGTCGCCATCTGCTAATCGAGATTTTGATCTTAATCCTGCCAAGAGCGCCGTTGCTGAACCAAAACTATCTACTTACGCTCCTGAAACGCCTAATCGTTTTCAACGCTCCACGATCCCTGTAATTGATAGGCCTGCTGCCTATGTCAATGCCAATGGGACTGGCAATGTAACAAGAGATCTGCCTAGCTCCCGTCGTACCAGCAATGTGCCGCCTGTCAGAAATTCGACAAGAGCCGCTAATGAATCTGTCAGGGAGATCAAGCGCCCATCTCAAGGTCACACATCAGTTCCTACATCTTCACCAAAACGTAAATTTAATGTTGGTCGGTTAGTAACGGTAATCGTTTTAGCGATCGCGGTGCTCGTTGGATCTATTTGGTTAGTTGTTTGGGCTGTTCGTGCCTTAACTGGCTCTCCACAGCCGCAGCCTATAACTTTAGAGAAACCAATCACAAATCTAGTCCAAGCACTTAAGGAAAATAATGCCGTCCCAGTTGCGCAACCAGGGCCTTTAGATAAAGAAACTGCTACCAAAGTTATCGAGTCATGGCAAGCAACTAAAGCAAAAGCTCTTGGCAAGGGATATGAAGATAATCTTTTAGAAGAAATTTTGATTGACCCTGCTCTGAGTGATTGGAAAGGACGAGCTAAAGAACTCAAAGCGAGTAACTCCTATTTGCAGTACCAAACAAAATCAAGCGCAGTTGATAGTGTTACGCCTGATGGCGATAGTAAGGCTAAAGTAGTTGCTAAGATTTCCGAGTCGCGCAATTACTTTAATAATGGCGAACTTGATCGTGGAGCATCAAAAGATGATGCCAGCTATACAGTTGAGTATGATTTGGTAAAAAAAGATAATCGATGGCTAATTAGGGAAATGTTGGTTTTCTAAATTGAAAAGTGACGCAAAGCTTTACTTTTAGTTTCAAAAAGACGAGTGGCGGTGCGAAGCACCGCCACTCGTCTTTTTGAAGTTAGAAATCTTCTACTGGTACTTCATCATCTTCAGGCTCAATTTCTTCGGGGACTACCTTTGTCGCTGAAACCTCAACACCTGCGGATAATTTTTCGCGTACTTGGCGTTCGACATCTTGAGCAAATTCTGGCTTGTCTTCCATGTATTTGATCGTGTTATCTCTACCCTGTCCGATGTTGTCACCTTGGTAGCTATACCAAGCACCCTTGCGGACAATGATACTCATTTCTTCGGCTAGATCGACTAGGCAACCAACTGTAGAGATCCCTTTCCCAAAAATAATGTCAAACTCGGCGATCCGAAAAGGTGGAGCAACTTTATTTTTGGCAACTTTGACCTTGGCGCGGATGCCATATTCTTCAGTGCCCTTTTTGAGGGTTTGGATGCGGCGAATATCTAGACGTACTGAAGCATAGAATTTCAGGGCAGTTCCGCCTGTGGTTACCTCAGGGCTGCCATAGGATACGCCGATTTTTTGACGCAATTGGTTTAAGAAAATGACGATGCAGTTAGATCTGCCGACATTGGCGGTGATTTTACGGAGGGCTTGACTCATTAGTCTTGCTTGTAACCCAACGTGGGATGCGCCCATTTCACCTTCGATTTCAGCGCGGGGCACGAGGGCTGCTACGGAGTCGATCGCAATGATATCTACTGCCATCGATCGCACGAGGTTATCGACAATTTCCAGTGCCATTTCGCCTGAGTCAGGCTGGGAAATCAGTAGGTTATTAATATCAACACCCACAGCCGCTGCATAAGTTGGGTCGAGGGCATGTTCGGCATCAACGAAAGCGGCAATGCCACCACGTTTCTGGACTTCGGCGATCGCATGAAGTACTAGAGTGGTTTTACCTGAGCTTTCTGGCCCGTACACTTCGATGACTCGACCTTTGGGGAGTCCACCACCTAGAGCAAGGTCGAGAGGTAATGCGCCGCTAGGGATGGTCTCAACACGCATATTGGTAGCATCGCCAAGACGCATGATTGCGCCTTTCCCATGATCCTTCTCGATTTTTTGCATGATTGCATCGAGCGCTTTCTTTTTCTCAGGGCTGATGCTTGTCTTTGCAGCTTGAGCACTCGGAGCAGTCTTATCAACTTGGCTATTTGCCGTCGCAGAGGAATTTTTCGCCATTACCGTTTGAGGTTTAGTTCGTCTAATAAGTCTGCCTCATTATGACACTAAGCTTCTGCATTTGAGGTGTTAAATTTGTGCTGAAATTTAAGTGACTACCTTGATTTTGCTAGCATTTAGATATTTGTACTAAAAATCTTCAATAAAAAGACGTAACATTTGTATGATCTCTTGTTCATCAAATTAAGTTTAGTTCCAATCCCGATCTTGAACCCAGATATTTGCCCTGACATGAATATGAGCTCGGTGAATTTTCTATAACTTGAAAAGCTATTTTTTAAGGTTATTCAGAATGAAATTTAAATATCTTTTAAATATCAATTCTGTCTTCTCCAAATTCTAAACACTAGAAGTCCACTCTATAGCTTATTTATACTAATCTTCTCCAAAGACTTTGGTATAGCCTACATAACCTATTAGGAGAACTATTGCCAAAATTATTAAAAATGAGTTGAAAGGCAAGTATGAGAAGAAATATAAATGAATCCTGTTAGAAATCCATGATAAAAATATGAATACCATTGACATTAACATCAAGCCTTGGATAAATTTAAAGGCTGGAATCCGACTAAGTGGCATCCGCTTTTTCGCAAGAATAATCGAGCAGATTACGTGATAAGGGGCGGATAAGAGTAACAAAATATCCGCTTCCTTGCCTAATTTTCCCCAGCCTCCAGTATTGCTGGCATAGGCTATGTAACCAGCAAACACAATAGCTACAAATGCAGATATGCTCAAATTTACACTTAATACATAGGGTTCCTCTTTAGTCCCAGGAACAAATATGCAAATGTAGTAAGCTAGCCAAGGAGATAAAAATACTAATAAAAGAATAGGTATTTTATAGAGTGTTAGAAGGCTTTCTATGGTCATAAAATGCTCCCTGATTTAAAAATTCCTCTAACTTCTTATTGATCAATCTCAGCAAAAAAAACTTTAATACTACCTAGTCCGGCAAGATCAGCATAATTATGGATCTATTAGGCTAATAGCTACGAGATTAACTTTAAAATCACCTCATAGTTTAAAAGAATATCAAATTTGATAGTGATATAGCAATCCTAAATAGTTTGAGAGATTGCGACTCAAAGAGTTGCACTCTCTCAAACTATTTAATCTCATAAATGATTGAGGATATTCCCAACCAAGAATTAGTGATGCGGCGCTTCGCGCCGCCATTCATCTTTTGGGTTCTTGCATTGCTATACCCCTAAAGTTAATGTGAGTTCGATATCGCCATTTGCGTCGTGCTTCGTACGACACAAATGGCGAAAAATGGGAAGAACCGCTTAGCGGTTCTTCCCATTTTTCGCTTTCGTCGAACTGACGTTAAAGTTAGAGAGATTAAAACCATGTGATATTTGATCGGTGACAAATGCAACATTTGTAAAGTCTAATGTCAGAATTGAAATAAGTAATTCTAACTAGCGGTCTAATACTATGTCTTCGGAACATCCACCAGTTATGTTGGTGGACGGCTATAACGTAATTGGGTTTTGGAAGCACTTGCAGGAGATTCGAGATCTGCAAGGGTTTGACATTGCGCGATCGCATTTAACCGAGACGATGGTGAACTTTAGTGCTTATCACGGCTATAAGACCACATTAGTATTTGATGCTTATGTACAAGCAACCCCCGCAAAATCTGAAAAGATTACCAAAAACTTGAAACTATATTTCACCGATCACAACGAAACTGCGGATACTTACATCGAGCGTCAATGTGGCAAGTACCGCCGCGATCCGCTACGGCATTTAAAAAGAATTATTGTGGTGACTTCCGATCGCGCTCAGCAGTTAACCGCAGTTGGGTTTGGGGCGGAGTGGCTATCAGCACCAGCGCTAGAACAGGAAGTGGAAGCTACGATGCGATCGGTTCAAAGTCGCCAAAAGAATCAAAAAGCGAATACTAATAATCTATTGGGAAATCGCATTGATAGTCAGACCAAGGCTCAGTTAGCTAAGTGGCGGAATAGTTTGAATTAAGTTTCGCTAAGATAAACCAATCACGCTCTGGTTTCTGTGAGGGCAAATTTATGACTCCGCAATCTTTAACTCCTGAAGCGATCGCGCCAGAAATTCCTGAAATTGACTATCCCGATAGTGACGGTAATCCCATGTCAGACAATACTGAGCAGTATCGCTGGATTGTGATGATTAAGGAAAATCTAGAGATTATCTTTGCTAATGATCCGAATGTATTTATTGCAGGAGATTTGCTCTGGTATCCTGTGCGCTATATTCTAAAGCGCATGGCTCCTGATGTGATGGTCGTATTTGGAAGACCGAAGGGAAGAAGAGGGTCATATAAGCAATGGGAAGAAGAGAATATTGCGCCACAGGTTGCCTTTGAGATTTTGTCGCCAAGCAACAAAGATCGGCGTGGATTAGAGTCTTTAGAAGACAAGTTTAATTTCTATGAAGCCTATGGGATTGAGGAATATTACGTTTACGATCCTGATGATCTAGTGTTGTCGGGATGGCAAAGGATTAGGGATAGATTTGTTCCTATTGAAATAAAGTCTGAATGGGTGAGTCCTTTGCTTCAGGTGCGTTTTGAGTGGCGGGATGGACAAGAATTGGTGTTATATCGTCCTAATGGTCAGCGTTTTTTGAGTTCATTAGAGCTAGAGCAACGAGCTAATTTGGCTGAGCAACGAGCTAATTTGGCTGAGCGACGAGCTAATCGTCTTGCGGAGAGGTTACGAGCCTTGGGTATCGATCCTGACAGTGAGGATAAATGCTAAACCCTTTTCGCTCCCATAGATAAATTGTCTCTGCGTTGTGAGGTTTGGGCGAAGCATTACCATTTGATGATTGGGGGGATTTGTGTAAATGATGGCAGTCATCCTACGTATAAAATTCGCTAATATAGGCTGATGCGTACTGATACGATCTTCTTTCAGCTATTTCAGACTTTTGATAGCTTGTTGTTTGAATTGGTAGGATTGCCGCCCGAAACAGCAGCAGGATATCGCTTTACTTCTGTGGAAATCAAGGAAAAAGCCTTTCGCTTTGATGGCATTTTTATTCCAGAATCGTTGGATAAAAATATTTGGTTTGTGGAAGTACAGTTTCAAAAACGTGCCGAATTTTATTGGGAATTTATCGGTGAGATATTTCTATATTTGAGCCAGTACAAGCCAGAGCATGATTGGCAAGCGGTCGCAATTTTTGCGAAACGTAGTATTGAACCTGAAATACCAAAGCAATTTAGGGTGCTATTTGCGAGTGGGCATATTGTTCGGATCTATCTGGATGAATTGCCAGAGAATGAGTCACTGAATTTGGGACTTGTGAGGCTAATCGTTGCGCCAAAGAGGGAAACCATAGCTTTAGCGCAAAGGTTAGCCGATCGAGTGGGGCAGGCGGATAGAGAAAGGATGATAGAATTTATTGAGACAGTTTTGCTGTACAAGTTTCCCCAAATGAGTCGAGAGGAGGTTGAAGCGATGTTTACATTAGGTGATCTCAAGAAAACAAGGGTTTATCGGGAGGCAAAGCTTGAAGGCAAGCTTGAAGGCAAGCTTGAGGGTAAGCTTGAAGGCAAGCTTGAGGGTGAAAAAATTGGGACGCAGCGCGGTCAGGTTTTGGGGATGAGACAGGTTGTGGTGCGGCTGTTGACGCGGAAGTTGGGTAAGGTGGCTCTGAAAACTTTGAAGCGGTTGGATAAGCTATCGGCGGAGCATTTGGAAGAGTTAGTGGAGGCGGTGTTGGATTTTGAGAAGGTGGCGGATTTGGATGCATGGTTAAAAAGTAGAAAGTAAAAAGGCGAAGGGAAAAATATATGGTCATCACAGCAGCAAAACCCTATAGCTTAGAAACATTTCTAGAAATACCTGAGACTAAACCCGCCTCAGAATTTATTAACGGACAAGTTACTCAAAAATTTATGCCGCAAGGAGAACACAGTCGGTTACAAGTTAAGTTATGTACAAACATTAACCAAGTTGTTGAAACTCCAAAGATTGCCTATGCTTTTTCGGAATTACGCTGTACTTTTGGAGGAGCCTCAATCGTTCCTGATGTTTCCGTATTTCGTTGGGAGAGAATTCCTCGCAAATCATCAGGACGAGTGGCTAACCGTTTTGAAATATATCCTGATTGGGCGATCGAGATACTTTCTCCCGATCAGAGACAAAATAAAGTGATAGCTAATTTGTTGCATTGTGTAGACCATGGCACGGAGTTAGGTTGGTTGCTCGATCCTGAAGATGAAAATATTTTGGTAGTGTTACCTGAGCATCGTATTCAAATTTTGGAAGGTTCTCAAACTGTACCTGTCCTCAGTGGAATTGATTTAAGTTTAACGGTTTCCCAGATTTTTGATTGGCTAAGTTTTGAGTAGCTACATTTGCTCGTTTTGGCGATCGCATTACCATTTTGCGATCGCGTTGATATGCATAAATGGTGGCGGTAATGCTGCGCCCTACGGATAGAATTTATGGGTTTGTGTAATTGATGTTTTTCTTAATCATCTGGTGGTAGCAAAAGTTCTACTTCAATCTCATACCACGTTGTATGGGAGAGCCTAGCTGCTTCTTGCTTGCATTTGAGGAGTAGATCGATGCTATAGAGATATTTGTTTAGAGCTTGTAATTCTTCTGTATCGTTGACAATAAATTTTTGAGTTTCAATTCGGGTGATATCTGTACTGTTTAGATAATATCTGACAGATTCTAAGTCAATTAAAAATTGGGAGAATCCTAATCTTGTTGTAACAATGCCTAATTGCTCTAACTCGTCTCTAGCTCTATTGCTAGCGGCGATAATAACTGGGCTGATAATGGCGCTAACACCACTAGCAATTACACTCGTAATTGCTCTCGCATTTTCTCTAGCTTCACCTCTGTCTATGCCTCTATAAATGCACATAGTTTGGTGCAAAAGCTCGGAAGAACTATCTCTACTATTAATAAATACTATGGCTGCTGCTCGTTTAGCCGCAGGTTTAAGAATACCTGATGAACTTGCTATAACTTGATCTGCCCATTGCAGTAATGCTTTCACCTTGGGATGACGTGCATACTGTTTTGCGGCTTTGTGCATCTCTAGAAGCAGTTCATCAGAACCTCTATCCACCATCAATCCTGAAGTCAATAGAAATACTTCTCTCCATCGTTTATCAGTCAGATATTTCTCCACCATCTGCGAAATTTGACCATGAGTGTGGATATATCTTGCCGTTAGATATTCCTGCAAAGTCAGGTGCGAAAAAGAATACACATCCTCAACTCTTTCCACCAAGATACCTTGTTGAATAGCGATCGCATCTAAAACTTGTTCGCCACTAAGTTGTTTAGGCGCATTTAGATTACTTGATAGAAACTCCTTAATTCGCTCAACCAATTGAGACTGAGGAATAAATAAGCGATCTGCCGCAAAACCCTCACAGGCAATTTCTGAAAGTAACACTTCCTCTAGCTCTACGCTCAAACCCTCATAGATCGCCTGTCGCATAATTCGCTTCTCAGCAGCCCATTCCTCCAAGAGAATCCGCAAAGCCTTCTTGTATAGACCACTGCGATTATTAGCAAAGGTTTGTGACTTGTCATAGGTCAGGCAGAGAAAAGTTAGCAAAATCGGACTATGGGCAAGTTCCTTTGCCGCTTTATTTTCATCACGTTCTAGCAATTCCCAACAAAGCGCCGCCGTTCCCGCCTGTTTGTCTTCTTCGGAGCGAAACCAATTATTGATAAACTGCTGAATCTGTCCATCATCAAACTCCGACAAAATCACATCACTAAAACGCTTGAAATTATAGCGATAGGCGGCAGTACGACAAGAGGCAATGTAGCGATTTTTGTCGTAGCGATCTACAAAATCTTGAATTGCATCAATGACAGAGTTGACATTCGCTGAAGGTACTTCATCCAGACCATCTAGCAAAACTAGCAATTTTCCCTTATCTAAAGCACTTTCTGTAAATTCTTTGGGCTTAGGAAATCCACAGGTAGTAAACTCCGCCTCAATCAACGCCTTGAGATCGATTTTGCTCTCAGTGAATTTCTTAAGTTCTAGTAAAACTGGAATGGCTTGATGCTTAAAGTTGCCCTTTTTTCCTTTAAAAGATTCCAAACCAATTTTGCGAAGAAAAGTAGATTTACCTGCCCCTGGCGCGCCCAACACCATTAGAAATTGCTTTTTACTGGCAACAGTAATCCCATCTTGCCTTTCTTTAGAGCGATATCGCAGTAATCTCTGACCAGCTTCACGGTAAAGCTTTTCCAAATCATCAATAGTCGCAAACTGCTGAATCTCATCCTCTCCCAATAACTGAACTGTTGTAAATATCTCATCTAACTCAACAGGATCTTTCATTCCCAATACTTTGAGTTTGCCATGTCGTTTAGTGTAACTCTCGATATATTTACCCATCGCTTTAAATACGACATCCTGTAAATCCTTACCAACATCTCGCTTCATCCAGCTTGCAAAAATATTTTCGCCTTCCTTCTTACCACTGTCTTTCAGTACTTCGAGCGCGATCGCAACTAGAGGTGTAATAAGTGGTTCAAAGCCAGTCATAAGATTTAGAGTAATTGCAGTAGCCAGATCCTAGAGGATTTAAAGTATCTTGTAAATTAAAATTTGCTGTCTGCCCAAATACTGGTCGGCTTTCTTTGCGAATCGGTAATGGTTTGTAACTGAAATCGAGGTTGCGATCGCGCAGAAGATGAAAGTAGATTTATATATACTGATGAGATTGCAAAACTTTTAAAAAATGCATGAATTCTCTTGATCGAAAATTAGTGTGACCGTTACCAATTTTGTAACTGGCTTTATCTTTGTACTGCTTAAACTTATCTTAGATAGCAGGTAAAGTGTGAGGATTTCAGCTATGAAGAATAGGGCTATTGGCATCGCAATGTTGACTTTTTTAGCTTGTGTGCAAGTGCAAATAGTGACAAGTGAAAGTATCCAAGCGCAAACAACACAAGCACGCAAAGCAGAAGCAGATCGGCTTTTAGAGAGAGGAAATCAGTTAAATAAAGTCAGTCAATTTCGCGAAGCATTACAAGTATTTGAGAAGTCGCGACAAATCTATCGCGAAATTAAAAATCTTAAGGGGGAAGGAAATGCGTTAAACAATATTGGAAATGCATATAGTTCACTGGGGAAATATCCAGAAGCGATTGAATATCACCAGCAATCCCTAGCGATCGCTCAAAAAATTGGCGATCGCAATAATCAAGGAAATTCACTAGGGAATCTGGGTAATGTCTACTATGCAATGGGACAGTACACCAAGGCGATCGAATATCATACACAAGCTTTAGAAATCAAACAGCAAATTGGCGATCTCTATGGGGAAGGTCGTTCTTTAGGCAATCTCGGCAACGCCTATAATCTGCTCGGACAGTACGCCAAAGCCATTGAATACTATCAGAAGTGTTTGCCCATCTTGAAGCAAATCAATGATCGCGATGGGGAATCAGATTTGTATATTGCTAGCGGTATTGCCTACGATGGAATTGGGAAGTATCAAACTGCAATTGAGCAATATCAGCAAGCTCTAGCCATCAAAAAAGAAATTGGCGATCTCAATGGCGAAGCCGATGCCTTGAATACCCTTGGCGGTGCATACGATTCGCTTGGGCAATACCAAAAGGCGATCGATCATTACCAGCAATCATTATCCCTGAAAAAGCAAGTTGGCGCTCGTAGTGGTGAAGCTGATGCACTGAATAATCTTGGGATTGTGCACAATAGCCTCAAACAATATCCCAAGGCGATCGGCTATTTTCAGCAAGCCTTAGTAATTTCTCGTGAAATTGGTAACCGTAATACTGAAGGACGGACGCTTAACAACCTCGGTGGTTCTTATCGGTTACTAGGAGATATTCAAGGAGCGATCGAGAACTATCAAAAAGCTCTAGAAATCACCAAACAAATAGGCGATCGCGATGGTGAAAGCCTCTCTCTCAACAGTCTCGGAATTGCCTACAATTCACTTGGTCAAGTTCAAAAAACGCTTGATTATTATCAGCAAGCCTTAGCCATTTCCACCCAAATCGGTAACCTCGCTGGTCAAGGACGATCATTTAACAATCTTGGCTATATATTCTTGCAACAAGGTCAGCCTGATCTGGCAATTCTTTTTTATAAGCGATCGATCAATGTTCGAGAGTCGATTCGCAAAAATATCAGGGGACTGGGCAAAGAATATCAGAAATCATATCTATCAACTATCGAGAAATCTTATCGTCGTCTTGCCGACCTTTTGCTAAAACAAGGGCGTGTTATGGAAGCATTACAAGTTATAGATTTGCTCAAAGTCCAAGAGCTTGAAGAGTATCTCAAAAACATTAAGGGAACTGATCGCACATCTCAAGGCATAAGGTTGTTAGAGTCAGAGCAGGCTTTTATTCGTGATGTTGCAGTGATTGATTTTGAGCGGATGCCTGAGCTAAATCGCCAACTTGCAAATCAGATTCAACAGATTCCCAAGTCAGAGCTTAATCAAGTTCCAGATTATCTCAAAAAAATCCCTCAAGGCACGGTCTTATTCTATCCGCTCATTCTTGAAGATCGGCTTGAATTGGTGCTTTTTTCTCAGAATAGTCCACTGATTAGCCGTACAGTAAATATTAAACAGGATGATCTCAAAATTTTAATTCAAGACTTCAAATCGGAATTGCTGGATCGTGATTCTGAGGATTTTAGGGAGGCGGCGACAAAGCTCTATAATGTCTTGATTAAACCCATTGAAGCGGATCTTAAGCAAGCAAAAGCTGAGACGATTCTCTATGCTCCCGATGGGCTATTGCGCTATGTTCCTCTTGGAGCTTTGTATGATGAAAATCCAGAAGATGGCAAACATTGGTTAATTGAGAAATATCGGATTAGTAATCTGATCGCCTATAGCCTCAGTAATTTTTCTCCTAAATCGAAATCTCAGCCGAGGATACTTGCTGGAGCCTTTGGGGGCAAAACAACTGAGAGGAAATTTGGGCAGATAGGATTGCCTGCCACAATTAAGGAAGTGCAAGTGATCGCAAATTCTTTTCAAAACTCAACTACTCTCCAAGAAGAAAAATTTAGTCGTCAAGCCTTTGAATCTCAATTCAAAAAACATAATATTCTCCATTTAGCAACCCATGCTGAGTTTAATGTTGGCGCACCTAACACCTCGTTTATTATTTTTGGTAATGGTGACAAAATTAGTTTAAATGAGATTAGCGATTGGGACATGCCAAATGTCGAGCTAATCATCCTCAGCGCTTGTCAGACGGGAACAGGCACGCTTGGTGATGGGGTAGAGATTTTGGGATTTGGCTATCAAGTCCAAAAAGCTGGTGCAAAAAATGCGATCGCCTCGCTCTGGAAAGTTGATGATGTGGGGACAAGTTCACTCATGACTGCATTTTATAGCGAACTCCAAAAAGGCGATATTACGGCGGCAGAAGCATTACGCAGAGCGCAAGTTTCGCTAATCAAATCTCCAAAATACAACCATCCAAATTATTGGGCAGCATTTTTTGCGATCGGTAATGGTTTGTAACTGAAATCGAGGTTGCGATCGCGCAGCATCCGAAAGGAGAGCAAACATATATACTGATGACATTCTCAACATGGACGCGCACCCATGAATGTCATCGATGGTCGAAAAGTTTACCAAAAGATTTATGACAATATCCAAACCGTCATCAAAGGACAATCCGCCGCAATTCGCAAATTGTTAGCAGCCTTTGCTAGTGGTGGACATGTGCTACTAGAAGACTACCCTGGTTCGGGCAAAACCACCCTAGCTAAAGCTTTAGCATTTTCGGTTAGTGCCAAGTTTAAGCGGATTCAATTTACCCCCGACCTTTTACCATCGGACATTCTGGGGATTTCGATTTTTGACCCCAACGATCGCGTATTTCATTGGCATGAAGGCCCAATCTTTGCGAATATCGTTCTTGCAGATGAGATCAATCGCGCCTCGCCTCGCACCCAATCAGCGCTATTAGAAGCAATGGCAGAGTCGCAAGTAAGTGTCGATGGCAAAATCAAAAAACTGCAAGACTTGTTTTTTGTATTGGCAACCCAAAACCCAGTGGAATCTCGCGGCACTTATCCATTACCCGAAGCCCAAATGGATCGCTTTGCGTTGCAATTTAGTTTGGGTTATATCCAGCCCGAAGAAGAAGTGGAATTGCTATCTGCTCAAATCCAACAACATCCCATCGACAATATTTCGCCCTGCGTTGACCTCGAAGCGATCGCAGCCTTAATGTATCAAGTCAAGCAAGTGCGCGTCAGCCCCGAACTCCAACGCTATGTTGTCGATATCGTCAATGCTACGCGCACCTCTGAAGACGTGCAGTTAGGCGCAAGCCCCAGAGCCTCTCTATCCTTAATGAAAGTCGCACAGGCATTAGCTTTATTTGATGGCTATGAGTTTGTTACACCCGAACATATTCAAGAACTAGCGGTTGCTGCGATCGCCCATCGATTAGTGATGGAACCGCGATCGCGATTTGCGGGAAAAACCGCTGAAAATGTCGTTCAGGAAATCATTAAATCTATTCCAATTCCCGCTTGAGTGAACTGACAATGAAACAATGGTTTTACAAGGTTTTCCATTTTAGCTCAGCAATCCAAAGGCGGCTATCCAAAAGGATCACCATAACGGGAAGAGTCATCCTGCTCTGCCTATTTCTGTCAGGAGTATTTGGTGATTACACTCAGGGCATGGCGTATCAGATATTTTCCTTTCTGCTTTGCCTTGTTGCGATCGAGATTGGATTCAGCTTAGTTTTTCGCTTGCGATATAGTGCCACGCGCCATCTACCGAGATTTGCTAGCGTAGGAATGCCTCTCAAATATCGCATTACCATCCATAATCAAACTCCAAAATCTCAAACAGCCCTGAAGCTATGGGAAGAATTTGCCGATCCACGTCCGAGTTTGAGCGAATTTCTAGCGATCGCAGAGCCAAATGAATCAAAACGTAATGCCTTCGATCGCGCTGTGGGATATTTTCGTTGGCAATGGGCGATCGCTAGAAATCTGGGTGCGATCGCCAAAGCGATCGACTTACCAAGCTTGCAACCCAACAGCCAAATTGAAGTCGTATATGAAATTCTTCCCACCCAAAGAGGACTTATCCGCTTAGCAGGACTGACCATAGCTAGACCTAGCCCCTTTGGTCTATTCCACGCTTGTAAAACCCTTGGTCTACCACAAACCATCTCGATCTTACCGAAACTCTATCAGCTACCACCAATGCAAATCGCAGGTTCTCGACGCTATCAATCGGGAGGTGTGGCGCTATCATCCTCAGTGGGTGACTCCGAAGAGTTTCGCGCTTTACGGGATTATCGCGCAGGGGATTCGCTCCGTAGCATCCATTGGAAAAGCTGGGCAAAGACAGGCAAACCAATTGTCAAAGAAGAACAGGATGAGTTTTTTGTCCGCTACGCCTTGATTTTGGATACATTTCAGCCAGAGATATATAGCGAAATTTTTGAAGAGGCGATCGCAGTGGCTGCCTCCTTTGCCTATGAAGTCCAAACCCAAGAATCTCTCCTCGATCTGATGTTTGTGGGCACTGAATCCTATTGTTTTACCTTTGGGCGAGGGCTAAGCCACACCGACCGAATGCTGGAAATAATTGCCTCAGTGCGTCCCTGCCAAGATAAATCCTTTGAGGCGATCGTTCCTAGCATTGTTGAACGAATCTCCCTATTGAGTGGCTGTATCTGCGTCTTTTTAACTTGGGATGAAGAACGCAAAAATCTAATTCGCTATCTTCAGTCAATGCAGATTTTTACATTGGTTTTGATTGTTGCTAATGATGCAAATCAATTTAAGATAGATGAACTTGCAAGCGATCGCCTTACTGATTTTCGCATTCTCACTTTGGGCAATATTCAAGCGGAGTTACTCCAACGATGAAAATACCAAACCCTCTAATCATTGCGGCGGTTCTATTTTGGGGATGGCAAACAGGCTTCTGGATTTTCGCAATTCCGATCGCTGTGCTGGTGCTAGCAGCATACTGGATTCCGACTCGTTGGGATTTGACAACACTAGACTTTCGACAGATTGCGACTTTTTGCTCGGTTGGCTTTGTGGGATTAACGATTTATCTCCTCGTTTCTAGCCAATCGGTTTATTTTGTTTATACACTGCTGCAATGGCTGCCTGCAATTTTATCGATTCTATTATTGGCGCAAATTTATTCCAATACCGATGTCATTGACTTTCACACATTTTCTTCCTTTAGGGATCGTCCCAAGTCTTCAGAATCCCGCGATCGCCTGCAAATAAACCTGACCGTTCCTTACTTCGCGATCGCAATTTTGGCGGCGAGTGTATCCAGTAATCGCGATATTAGCTTTTATCTAGGAATGTTTGGGCTGAGTGCTGGAGTCTTATGGCTGATACGAAAAAGAAGCTTTTCGATTGGAATTTGTCTTTGTATTTTGCTTGTAGCTGGTAGCGCTGGATTTGTGACGCAGATCGGATTGCGTAATTTGCAAGGTAATCTAGAAAAAACAGTTATTCAATGGTTATCAGGTGACTTGACCCGTAACGCTTCCGATCCTGTCGAAAAAGATACAGCGATCGGTGATATTGGTCTGATCAAGCTATCCAATGACATTCTGTTTCGAGTAGCGATCGACAAACAACACATCCCAATTCGGCTGCGAGAATCTACCTACAATCGCTACAATTCATCTACTTGGCTTGCGGCGAAATCTCAATTTACACCAATTCAACCTGAAGCCGATCGCTTGACTTGGCAATTCACTAAAACTGACGCTCCCTATACTTCACTGACAATTAGCGATACGATTCGCAATGGCAAGCTGTTCTTGAAAATGCCACAGTCCACATTTCAAATTAGCCAACTCTCTGCTGAGAAGTTGCAAAAGAACCAATTTGGCACGATTGAAATCCAAGGCTCGGCAAAGGCAATTGACTATCAAGCTAAATTTCGGACAGGGATTAATGTAGATAGCCCACCGTCAAATGATGATTTAGATGTGCCTGAGAGCGAAAAAATTGCCCTCGATCGCATTGTGGATGAGATTGGGCTTAAGGGCGAACCACCCAAAGAAATATTGCGGAAAGTATTGCAATTCTTCAATCGCAATTTTCAATATTCTCTCAACAATGTGATCGCTAAGGATAATCGCTCCACAGCAATATCAACTTTTTTATTGAAGCAGAGGATTGGGCATTGTGAATATTTCGCTACGGCGGCGGCACTTCTATTAAGGAAAGTGGGAATTCCCAGTCGCTATGCTGTGGGCTTTTCTGTGAGCGAATATAGTGCGTTAGAAGGTCAGTATGTGGCTCGGGGACGAGATGCCCATGCATGGACTTTAGCCTATATAAATGGATCTTGGCAGGAGTTTGATACTACACCCCCAGATTGGACGACTTTGGATAAACCTGCGGCTTCGCTATGGGAATCTATTGCAGATTTTTGGGCTTTTTTAGGGTTTAAAATATCGGGTTTAGGGCAGCTATTACAAACTAGCGATCTTCTCAAACGTTGGTGGTGGGTAATTTTATTGGCTTTGGTAGGATGGCTTTTGTTTAAGGGTAAAGGACAGAGCCGACGGATAACATCGAGAAGGCGATCGCCTAAAGTAGTGAAATCCGCTAAGCAAAAGGTGACTAATTCTGATTTCGCTGCGATCGAGCAAGCTTTAAACGCTCGTGGCTTCTTTCGTAATCCTGCTGAGCCTTTGACACTATGGATTGAGAGGATTAATCTCGATCAGAATTCATTTGATGAGTTATTATCGATTATCGCTCTTTATTATCGCGATCGCTTTGATCCTTTAGGAATTAGCTTTGAAGAAAGAGAACAGCTTAAAAATGCAATTCAAGGTTGGCTAGAGCGCTATTCTTCTTAAGCGAAGCAAGGCAACCACGGGGGATTGCCCTTACCCCAAAATTAAAGGTTCCTGTAAGGGCTTTAAAAAGACAAAATGGCGTAGCCATTTTGTCTTCTGGTATTACATTGCTATATTACGGAATTGGATTGTATACACGTTCAGGCGAGGGGAATCCACATGAAGTTCCATCCTTATAGACAACCTCTTCTTCCCAAGGCAGACAATACTTGCCTTTGACCATATCCTGCATATACGTATAAGGGCAATCTTGAGCCCCTCCCTTGACTGCAACATAGCCACGATGCCCAAATTGGTAAATATTATTTTCTACGCTCCAGTATTTGCGGGCTTCTCGGACAAGATCAGGACGGACTTCGGCGGTGATAATTTCATCAGGACGATGACTACCCATTACCAAAGGTTCACCATCGAAGTTAACGATCATTCCTTCGCCCATAGAGTCAAAACTCCCATCAGATCCACACATACAGACCGAAGCTGTCACCATGAGGTTGCAAAAAGCATTTGCTTGATTAGTAATCTGCCAAGAATGACGAATTGGAGCCGTATATCCTGCTGTGCGAATCATAATTTCAGCACCTTTATAAGCACATTCTCTAGCCATTTCTGGAAACATGCCATCGTGACAAATAATTAGAGCGAGAGTGCTACCGTTTGGCCCTTCACAAACTGGAATGCCCACATCACCTGGCTCCCAAGGTTCAACAGGAACCCAAGGATGTAGTTTGCGATAGTAGAGCTTCAATTCACCCAGATTATCAATGATAATGCCACTGTTGTAGGGATTACCTTGAGGATTGTATTCCATTAGGGAAAAGCATCCCCAAATATTATTATCAATACAAGCTTTTTTAAAAGCTGCAACCTCTACCCCGTCTAATTTACACATAATGTCTGGATTTGTATCCATTGACAAACCATGTAAAGAGTATTCAGGAAATACCACTAAGTCCATAGTTGGCATATTTCGCCTTGCTTTGGCTACCATCTCACAAATACGTTTGGTTTGGGCTGCTAAGTCTTGTGGGGTAACAACCGTTGGTAGTTGAAGTTGCACCATCCCTAGGACTACTCCATTAGGGGTTTTGTTTAAGCCGCCAAGTCCACTCATGAATATTTCCCAAGATTTTTGAATTTATGTGATTTATTATTAATGGTACACAGAAGAAAAAGAGTATTTTTTGATAGATATGGCTATAGTCATTGATGATATCGGATGCTATCGTCATCATTATTTATGATGACATTCAAATTGTCTAAAGTAAGGTAATGGGTACAAAGACATATTTTCTAGTGTTGGGTATGATGGCATTTGTACTATTTGGTCTAGTGATGCCACCAGATTCCCTCCAGATGATTGTGCAAGCACAGACCGAAAAAAGCTCTGAAACAGAAGCAGAAAAGCTGCTCGAATTAGGGAATCAGCAGGTTGACAAAAGTCAATATCGTGAGTCTTTGCAGTCATTTCAAAAAGCATTAGAGCTCTATCGAGCTATAAAAGATCGTGAGGGGGAAGCATTTGCATTGAGCGGGCTGGGTAGAAACTATAACAGTTGGGGACAATATCAAAAAGCAATTAGTTCTTATCAGCAAGCTTTAGGAATCTCTAAAGAAATCAGCGATCGCACTGTTGAGGCAACTTCTTTAAATGGATTGGGAGAAGCTTACGATAATCTTGGACAATATCAGAAATCAATAGACTTCCACCAACAATCCTTGATAGTCTTTAAGCAGGTTGGCAATCGCGTTGGAGAAGCAGATGCACTCAATGGACTTGCTGATGTCCATGAAAGCTTAGGGCTGTACCAAAAAACACTTGGTTTCTATGAGCAGTCTCTAGTCATCAGAAGGCAAATTGGCGATCGCGTTGGAGAAGCATATTCGCTGAATGGATTGGGATATATTTATGACAGTTTAGAGCAGTATGCAAAATCAATTGAATTGAATGAGCAATCTCTGGTAATCAGAAAACGAATCGGCGATCTTAAGGGGCAGGGAAATTCGTTCTACACTCTAGGCAGCACTTACAGCAGTTTAGAGCAATATCAAAAAGCCATAGGTTTCTACGAACAGTCTTTAGAAACCTTCAAAAAAATTGGCGATCTCAATGGGGTAGTATATGCTCTCAATGGTTTGGGCTATGCCTATGGTAGCCTCGAAAAACATACAGAATCCATAGATTTCTTGCAGCAATCTTTGGCTATATCTAAACAAATTGGCGATCGCTACAGCGAAGGATATTCGCTCGAACATTTGGGATTTGCCTTTAGCAATCTTAAGCAAACCGAACTGGCAATTCTCTTTTATAAGCAGGCTGTCAACGTTCATGAATCAATTCGTAAAGATATTCGCCAATTACCGAAGGAAGTGCAAAAGTCCTATCTAGCCACTGTCGAAGGTAGCTATCGTCAACTTGCTGACTTACTTCTCAAGCAAGATCGGATTTTTGAAGCTCAGCAGGTTTTAGATCTGCTCAAAGTCCAAGAACTCAG
Source organism: Pseudanabaena sp. BC1403 (assembly GCF_002914585.1). Lineage (NCBI taxonomy): Bacteria > Bacillati > Cyanobacteriota > Cyanophyceae > Pseudanabaenales > Pseudanabaenaceae > Pseudanabaena > Pseudanabaena sp. BC1403. The sequence goes on along the minus strand of NZ_PDDM01000008.1, from coordinate 42,395 downwards.
TGATTATCTTCGCACAGTGCGCGGTAATGATGAAACTGAAAAAGGCTTAAGCCTCCAAACGCCTGAACAGACGATCATTGCTTTAGCGATCGAACTCAATAACCTTCAACAAAAAGATCGCGACAACAAATTATCGGCTTCAGAAAGACAACGTCTTAGCCAACTCGTCCAATCAGAACAAAATCAAAAGAAGCAATTTAATGCTTTTTTGAATAATTCTGAAGTTCAAAAACTGATTGAAGAACTGCGCCGTACTGAAAAACAAACCATCGATCCTGCAAATCTCCAAGCTCTGCGCAAAGATATTCTTACCCAGAGTCCTAACGCAGTGATGCTCTATCCTCTTGTTCTTGCAGATCGTCTTGAATTAATCTTGATTACTGCAAAAACACCACCAATCCGCCGCACTATTAAACTAATACCAATTCACAAAAGTGTGACAACACTTCTGTGAATTAAAAACCAAACCCTGTAAGGGTTTTAAAAACACAAAGTGGCGCAGCCACTTTGTGTTTTGGTATAAAGCGAGAAGAATTGAATAAAGAAATTATTGACTTTATAACTGGATTGCGAGATGCAAGCTCTGATGATGTGAAAGAGCCTGCACAAAAATTTTATACATGGTTAATCAAACCTTTTGAGAGCGAGTTAGAACAACTCAAAATTGATACGATCATCTATGCCCCTGATTCCAAGTTGCGCTATATTCCTTTGTCTGCTCTTTATGATGGGAAAAAGTGGCTGGCAGAGAAATATCGTACCAACAGTATCACTGCCCAATCACTTACCAAATTTAATCCAAAACCGATCGCAAAGCCAAGGATTTTAGCTGGAGCTTTTGGTGGTAAGAGTGATGTTCAGCGAGCAGGATTTAATGGATTGCCTGCAACTCTAGTAGAAGTCCAAAAAATCTCTGATCGCTTTGCGAATACCACAAGCCTGCTCGAATCTGATTTCACCAAAAACATTACTGAATCCAAAGCAAACTCTTATTCAATTCTGCACTTAGCTACTCATGGTCATCTCTCAGTCGGTAAGCCTGAAGAATCATTTATTCTATTTGGCAATGGCGATAAGGCGACAATCAGTGATATTCGCAACTGGACATTAAATAATGTCGATCTGGTCGTTTTGAGTGCCTGTCAATCGGGGCTAGGATCTAAGCTAGGTAGTGGCGTAGAGATTCTCGGTTTGGGATATCAGATGCAAGCAGCAGGAGCGAGAGTAGCGATCGCATCTCTGTGGAAAGTTGATGACAATGGTACACAGTTGCTGATGACTGCTTTTTATAGCGAGTTACAAAAGGGTGATGTGACTATTGCAGAAGCATTACGCCGAGCGCAGGTTTCACTAATTCGGTCAAAAGAGTTTAATCATCCCTATTATTGGTCGGCATTTTTTGCGATCGGCAATGGTTTATGAATTACTCGAAGTATTGTATTTACACTTCCTGCAAATACCGATCAACTGCTTGCAAATCGGCTAAGCCTCGGTTGAGCCGATCGCGCATTGCATCATCGAGTTTAGGATTTTGCAAAGCGACTTCTTGAATTGCTTCTAGCCATATAGACATCGGTACATGACGCACGGCTTCGCGAAGTCCCATGTTTGCCAAGATGCCGAGATAAAAGCCTGTTAAGTCTTGTCCACCATAACCATAGAATCCACTCCATAGTTCTAGTTTTTCGGGTGTGTATTCAAGGTATTGATCGGAGGTGATTGGAGTGCGATCGAGTTGGGGTTGGGGGAGTGGTGGTTGAGTCATAAGTTTACTGCGCTTTTTTTAGACGCTCAAGATCTTCTGGCAAACTCTAACACAGGCGATCGCTTGTTCTACAGTTGGCATGATGGACGGATAAATTTGAGATGACTTACTTTATGGGATTTTAAGATCTCAGATCAAGTTTCATTTTTAGACAACTCGTGTGATTTTCGCAACTAGGCAAGCCTGTCAAAAAGATGTAATAATTTGTAACAGAATTAACAAGCGATCGCTTAACCATATTCAAAACGATCAAACACATGGAACCCGAATCAATAAATACGGAAACCTCTGAATCAGAAACTAAACCCGTAATAAATATCACAATAGTTGAAGCCACTGAAGCTGAGGAAGAATTACACCGCCATGAATGTGGCGTATGTGGCTATATATATGAACCATCCATCGGCGATCCTAAACGCAATATCCCTAGTGGTACGGCCTTTGAAACCATAAGTGATGACTGGCGTTGTCCCGTCTGCAATACCAAGAAAAAAGCCTTCGCAGATATTGGTATTGCCTCCAAACCCTCAGGCTTTACCGAAAACCTCGGCTATGGATTTGGTGTTAATGTTCTTACCCCAGGTCAAAAAAATCTACTTATATTCGGCTCTTTAGCCTTAGCAGTAGCATTCTTTATCAGTCTATATGCCTTAGATTAATCTATTCATTAGCAATTTTATTTAGCATTACAACCATCATTATTTTTTATGAAAAAAAGCATAAAACGCTTTCTTAGCTCCTTTTCGATTTGTTTATTGCTTATTTGCCTAACATTATTTGGCAATATACCTAGTGCCTCTGCAAATCATGGGAACTGGCACAAAGTTGATTTGCCAGTTGCAATTACCCCCCTTGATTTATGGTTTGACAAATCTGAGCCTAATCATGGCTGGCTAGTTGGTACAGATGCAACTTTGCTCGAATCCATCGATGGCGGCAACACTTGGGAAGAGCGCAAACTTGATCTGGGTGATAGCATTTATCGCTTTTCATCGGTTAGCTTCTCAGGGTCTGAAGGCTGGATTACAGGGCAACCTGCACTATTGCTGCATACCACTGATAGCGGCAAATCTTGGTCGCGGATTGGGCTTAGCTCCAAGCTTCCTGGCGATCCCTTTGCGATCGTAGCTTCTGGCAAAAACTCTGCTGAGATGGTCACAGACTTGGGGGCAATCTATGCAACAGAAGATGCTGGACAAAATTGGAAAGCATTAGTTACTCAAGCCGTTGGCAATGCTCGCAACCTCAGCCGTAGTGAAGATGGTCGTTATGTGGCGATCTCAGCAAATGGCAACTTTTATTCCACATGGCAACCAGGTGATATAACTTGGATTCAACACAATCGGAATAGCTCTCGCCGTGTGCAGAATATGGGCTATACCCCCGATAATCGCCTGTGGATGCTGAATCGTGGCGGACAAGTCCAGTTTAGTGAAGTTGGTGAATTTGATACATGGGAGAAAAAGCAAACTCCTAGAGAAGGCGGTGGATTTGGGCTGCTGGATCTTGTTTATCAAGATGAAAATAACGTCTGGATCTCAGGTGGTAGTTCAAGATTGCTCCATAGTGAAGATGGTGGCAAAACTTGGAAACGTGATATGTCTGCGGCAAACGTCGGCGCTAATCTCTATCAGATTTATTTCTTTTCGAGCGATCGCGGTTTTGTGATTGGACAAAATGGCACATTACTTGCCTATTCTCCAGATTAAAAAAAGCCTCGCATTGCGAGGCTTTTTTCTATCTTCCTAATGCGTGGAGTGCGTTAATCGCATCCGCGCATTTTTGTGTATATGCTTCGAGTGTGGTGCGATCGCTAGCATCAGGTGGTGGAATTAACTCCCCGATCCTGACCGTGACAGGCTGAAATAACTTTGGAAATTTTGCCCCCTTCGGTAAAATTGTTTCTGTTCCCCAAATACTAATTGGCAAAAATGGAGCTTGAGTTTTTGCCGCAATCATTGCCGCCCCCAACTTTGGTTCTGTCACTCTTCCATCCAATGTACGCGTGCCTTGCAAAAAAATACCCGTTGCCCAACCTTCCTCAATAGAAGAGATCGCAGCTCGAATTGCAGCGCGATCGCCTGCTCCACGTTTGACTGGATAAGCTCCAAAGGCAAGAATTGCTTGTTTGAGCACAGGTATTTCAAATAATTCCTCTTTCGCCATAAATGCGACAGGACGACCCATGCAACTACCAACAATTAGAGGATCGAAGTCACTAGCATGATTACTAACGACGATGAGATTGCCTGTGAGTGGCACATTCTCAGTCCCATAAATTCGCTCTTGATAAAACAAATACAACAGCGGTCTAACTACCAGCCATTTGAACATTTTATATAAGAAAGGATTGCCACCTTTATCTTTTGAACTGTTAATAGCACCAGTATTTGTACCAGTATTTGCATCAGTTTGTTTGATCTCAGAGCTTTTATTGTGTTCCATTTAACAAGTTCCTACAACATTTCTATGACGAGCAAATTTAAGTTGATCAGCAAAAATAGAGCTAATTCTGCTACTTAACTTAAATTTGTTGCCATTGTTCGGGTGTATAAGTTTTGAGCGATAGGGCATGAATCGTGGTTTGCATCTGATCAGATAGGGCGGCATAGACCATGCGATGCTGCTGCATCATCGTTTTCCCAGCAAAACTAGCAGCAACAACGATCGCATCATAATGACCACTACCGACTGGGGCATTCATGCGACCTTGGTGATGCTTATGCAAATCACTACGATCTTCAATTTCGACAATTGTTGCACCGATTTTTTCTTGCAAAATAGTTTTGATAGTTGCGGTTGCATCCATGTTTTTGCTATGGCAATGTTTTGACCTAAATTACTATATCGTTTTGCAAGCTCTAATACAGCGCTTCGCGCTGAAATAAAAACTAAAGCAAGCTTTAGTTTCAAAACCTAAAAACATAAGAGGCGGCGCTACGCGCCGTCTCTTATGTTTTTGGGCTAACTGGAAGGTCTTTGTAATGCAGCACCCCTTCTAGACCTAATGCGCTGCTCTGATCGTGGATCGATTTTTAGGTTGATTATCTGGTGTTTATGGCGATCGACTAGGGGAAATTGAGTTTGCCAATTACTAATAATATGAAAATAATTTTCGGCATCTTCTAAACAATATTCATAGATTTCATTAAGAATTGTTTCGTATCCTCTTTCTTTACGTAACACCTTAATTCCATTCCGAAAAACGTAGTATCCCTTAATTCTTTTATAAATAGGAATTTCTAAATAAGCAAATAAATTATTCAATCCTTGGTTGAGATCTGTTCTTTGAATAATTCTTTGTAAATCTAGGATTTTGATATTATCTACATTAGGGATAAAATCTAGGGCATCAATTCTTTGTCGTAAGCAAAACATATCGCTAGTTGATAGACCATAACCAACAAAGTACTTGCCCTGCAAGCTATGTAAGTCATTTAAAATGTCTTGAATTATCTTCTTTTCTTGCGTACTTGATTCAATAAATTGGATTTTTATATATTGCTCATTGCTATCTTCTAAAATACGAGTAAGCGTATAACCAAATATTTTTTGTACTAATCCATCTTTATGAAAATCGCGACACCATTCTAAGTCTAAAAAAACAAGATCATAGATTGAGCCATCGTAGAAGTTATTTATATATCGACTTGGAAGCTTGAGTTCCTTTTTATACATAAAGTTGGGCTTAGAGGTGGGCAAGGAAAAGGTTTAGCAAATCTATTAATTAATTAGTTGGATTGGCTACATGCTGTACCTATCCATCCTAACTGTAATACTCAGTTTGAGATCACTAATTTAGCGATCGTATCTTCATAGCTGTCGCCATGCTTGCTAGGACATAAAATTCAAAAAGTAGATGGCGGCGCTTTGCGCCGCCATCTACTTTTTGGGGTTAGATTTCAAAATTAAATCCCTTTTGCTTTAGTTGTAAGTATTTATTCTCGTCAAATTGATATAGCTTGGCGGCTCGATGGGCTACATTGTGCTCTACTTTACCCGTATCGATGAGTAACTCCATACCGAGAATTTTTTTGCGAAAATTACGTTTGTCTAGAGATCGATCTAGTACAGTTTCGTAAAGTTTTTGGAGTTGTGACAAGCTAAAGTTTTGAGGTAATAGCTCAAAACCGATCGGCTCATAACGAATTTTGCTACGTAACCTTGCGATCGCTATTTGCAAGATCTGATCGTGGTCAAAAGCGAGCTGAGGAATGTTAGAAATTGCAAACCATTCAGCCGCACGGGCATCTGTAGAAGCTTGAATTTTTTGCTCGACCAAATTTATGAGGGCGTAATAAGCAACGGTAACTGTGCGATCGCGGGGATCTCGCCCCAAACCACCAAAGGTATAAAGCTGCTCTAAGAAAATATGATGAATGCCTGTTTCCTCTTGTAATTCTCGTAAAGCCGCCTCTTCAAGGGTTTCTTCCATACGTACAAATCCCCCTGGGATCGCCCATTGCCCCTGAAATGGTGGAATATCCCGCTGAATCAGCATGACTTTGAGTTCTTGCTGAGCATCAAGTCCAAATACAATGCAATCAACGGTGAGGGCAGGGCGAGGATATTCGTAGTTGTACATTTTTGTAATTGGAGATTTAGAAATTACGAATTACGAATTACGAATTATCAACTCGTAATTCGTAATTCGTAATTATTTTTACTCTTGACATAGTGTAAAAATAACACTATATTGGTTTGTGTAGTTTATACACTATATCGTCATGCAAGAGCAAGTTGAAGTCCCTGATATGCGATCGCTGCAAGTTTCTGCCTCAGAGATACAAAATCAAGGGCAAAATCAAGGGCAAAATTTGTCAAATCAGTTTGAATATGCCTGCGGATCAATTATTGGGCGCAACCATGTTCTTGCTAGTAAGAATAATCAGGATGCTCTGCGGATTGTTCTGTGGGATAACTTTGTAACGGCTGTAGTTTGTGACGGCTGCGGTAGTGGTAAACATAGCGAAGTTGGAGCAAAACTTGGTTCGCGGATGGTAACTGACGCGATCGCGGATTTACTCCATCAAGGTTTGGCAATATCTGATCCTGACTTTTGGAATGTTCTCAAAATAAACTTGTTACAAAAATTGAAAGATTTTGTCACGATCGCCAATGACTCTCAAGAATCAGTTATGGAATTTGTGAATAATTATCTATTATTTACAATTGTGGGCTTAGTTATTACTCCTAGCGAAACGGTTACTTTCTCAATGGGTGATGGTGCGATCGCAGTCAATGGCAAACTCATTCAAATTCCTGCCTATCCTGATAACGCACCTCCCTATCTTGCTTATGGGTTATATCGATCTGACGCTATTGAGTTTGAGATTCGCGATCAGCTACCCACAGCAGAAGTAGAATCAGTTTTGATCGCTACTGATGGAATTGATGATTTGATTGCGGTTGAAGAAGTTGATCGATTTTGGCAAGAAGATCGTTATTTCAAAAATCCTGATGCTATCAGGCGTAAATTATCCATGCTAAATCGAGAGGAAGTTAAGCCTGATTGGCAAAAGCACGAATTAATTAAGCGATCTGGAGTTTTATCTGACGACACAACTTTGGTGGTGATTAGAAAGCGATTAGCTTTTAGCTGTTAGTAATTAGTGATTGGTGATTGGTGATTGTGTCTTGCTAAAAAGCTAATCGCTAGAAGATATAAATGTGGAGGTAAAAATCATGTTAGGTGCAATTGTTGGCGATATCGTTGGTTCGATTTATGAATTTAATAATCATCGCTCCAAAGACTTCCCTCTCTTTGGCGAAGACTGTAAATTCACCGATGATACAGTATTAACTATAGCGGTTGCTGATTGTTTAATGAACAATGGTAACTACAACGAATACATCAAGAACTATGCCCGCAAATATACAGGTAGAGGTTATGGTGGTCGCTTCAGACAATGGATTAGCTCTGAGAGCATGGAACCGTACAATAGCTGGGGTAATGGCTCAGCAATGCGAGTTAGCGCGGTAGGATTTGCCTATAACGATTTAGAAGCGGTGATGAATGAAGCTAAGCGATCGGCTGAAGTTACGCATAATCATCCAGAAGGAATCAAAGGTGCACAAGCGACGGCAGTAGCGATCTTTATGGCTCGCAAAGGTCAGAGCAAAGAGCAGATCAAAGCGGCGATCGCACAATCCTTTGACTATGACTTAAATCGAACTGTGGATGAAATACGTCCAACCTATGTTTTTAATGAGTCATGTCAAGAAACAGTACCAGAGGCGATTATCGCTTTTTTGGAATCGAAGGATTTTGAAGATGCGATCAGGAATGCAATTTCTTTAGGTGGTGATAGCGATACGCTTGCCTGTATTACTGGTGGTATTGCCGAAGCCTTTTATGGCGGTGTTCCAAAAGATATCTCTAAAAAAGCATTGAGTTATCTCGATTCCAATATGCGAGAAGTTGTGGAGAAATTTTATGGAAGTCTATCTCAATCAGAAGCGGGTTAAACTAAATCCTAAATCTGCGATCGGGAAAGGTGGCGAAGCGGATATTTATGATATTGGTAATGGCAAGGTTCTCAAGCTGTTTAAACCCGCCAATCATCCTGATTATGAGCTACTGCCTCAAGAACAACAGGCTGCAACAGCAAGACTCGCATTACATCAGCAAAAATTGCGTGTTTTCCCTCAAAATCTTCCAACAAGAGTTATCAAACCTGAAACTCTTGCAACGGATAAGCAAGGCACAAACATTCTTGGCTATACGATGCCATTTTTACAAAACACGGTGACCTTGTTGAAGTATAGCGATCGCAATTATCGCAGCACCAATGGCATCTCGCAGCAATTTGTCACAAACCTATTCCGAGATCTCCATAACACGGTTCTCCAAGTCCATCAAGCAAATGTGACGATTGGCGATTTCAATGATTTGAATTTGCTAGTTTCTCAAAATCAAGTCAATCTTATTGATGCAGATTCATTCCAGTTTGGACAGTTTCCCTGTCAAGTTTTCACAGCGAGATTTGTCGATCCGATCTTGTGCGATCGCAACGCAAATCAACCAATCTTGATTAATACGCACAATCCTAATTCTGATTGGTATGCTTTCACAGTGATGTTGATGCAGAGCCTCCTCTATGTCGATCCCTATGGCGGTGTTTACAAGCCCAAAGCTCAAAGCGCGATGATTCCCCATAATGCTAGACCATTGCAGCGCATCACTGTTTTCCATCGTGATGTGCGCTATCCCAAACCTGCAATTCCTTATAAAGTTCTTTCAGATGATTTGTTACATCATTTCCACAACTGCTTTGAAAAAGATTGGCGCGGAGACTTCCCCAAACCACTACTAGAATCAATGCGTTGGACAAGGTGTAATCAATGTGGAATTGAACATTTAAGAACTTCTTGCCCAATTTGTACTCCCACAATCGCTGTTGCTGTGGTGGAGAAGAGTCTAGGAACGATAACTTGCAAGGTTGTTCAGATTTTTCAAACTGAAGGCGTGATCTTGCAGGCGGTTTTGCAAAACAACTCGCTCTACTATCTTTATCACGATCGCAATGAGTTTAAACGAGACGATAATGCTGTGTTACTGTCAGGTGAACTTGATGCAAATATTCAATTCGCGATTTTTGGTAAGTCCACAATTGTTACTAAAAAAGGTAATGGACAAGGAAAAGCGATTACCCTCACTCAAGGACAGCCTCCGAATGCGATCGCCGCCGATCTGATTTGCGCAAACTCTTTCTCTCGTTATTGGATCGGCAATGGTCAACTATTACGCGATGGCAAACTTGGCAATGAATATATCGGTGATATTCTTGAAGGACAAACTCAATTCTGGATTGGCGAAACCTTTGGCTTTGGATTTTATCGCGCAGGTAGTCTCAGTGTAGCTTTCACCTTTGATGCTAAGCGTGCAGGCATCTGCGATCGCGTGCAGCTTCCGCCAATTCGAGGAGAACTAATTGATGCAAATTGTGTCTTTAGCGATCGCCTTTGCTGGTTCTTTACAGCTACTCAAGAGCAAGGCAAAATCATCCATCGAGTTTCCGTACTGCGAGATACTGGTGAATTAGTTGCTACGCTTGTCGCTCAAAAAGGTGATATTACATGGCTAGATAATTTTCATGGATGCAGTGCGATCGCCAATTGGCTATTTGTTCCCACCGATGAAGGTATCGTCAGAGTTGAAGTTCAAAACGGGCAGATTATGATTACCAAATCTTTCCCCGAAACTGAACCCTATGTCGATAGCGGCTGTTCCCTTATCGTCGGTTCACAGGGAATCTACGTGATTCATGCTCAGAAGATTTTACAGTTACAATTAGCTTAGAAGTTAGGAGAAAAGAAGATGCAAACAATTCAACTGAGCTTAGATGAAGAAATGATCCGCGAGCTTAATCAACTTTCTTCGCAGCAACAGACAACGCCAGAAGAGTTAATCAAGCAATTAATTAGCGATCGCTTACAACAGCCCAGTAAGCCTAAAACGGTTATGGAAAAATTGCAGGAAGCAGAAAGACGGCGTGGTGAGCCTCGACATTTTTTGCAAGGGCGATCTGATCTATCGGATCGAGATGTGAGAAAGGCAATTATTGCTCAAAAAATGCAAGAAAAGTATCAGAGGATTCAGGATCAACTATGAATCACACTTCTATTCTTATTGATAGTTGTGCCTTGGTTGCCTACTACAGTGAGCAAGATGTTTATCACGATATCATGTGTAGATTTCTCGCTGAATGTACCAGTGAGCTGATCACCCCCACAAGCTGTATCACAGAAACCATGTGGCTACTCGATTATGACTATCGCGTTCAAAATGAATTTTTGGATGAAGTTCTAAATGGAGTGTATATTCACGAAACCTTGACCAATGATGATTTACGGCGAATTATTGAATTGAACAAAAAATATGCAGATCGCAAGCCTGATTTTGCCGATTTATCACTAGTTGCTGTTTCCGAGAGACTAGATATTCCTGCGATCGCGACTTTTGACAAAGACTTTCAAGTATATCGACGTTATCGCAATCAGCCTTTTGTAAATGTTCTTGCCTAAAGTTTTTAAACTGGAGAAATCCCATGACTACTCAAATTGTTACTCAACTCCCTATTCCTGCATTCTTTGATCGCCACAAAGTCGGATCGGTATGGCGCGTTCCTTATCAAGATCGCGCTAACCAAGCCGAAGCATGGGCAAAACAACATGGCATCGCTCCCGCCGCTAAGGATCGCAGGAAAATTTGTCTGATGGCGATCGATGTGCAGAATACCTTCTGTATCGCCGATCATGAGTTGTTTGTGGGCGGACGATCTGGCACTGGTGCGATCGAGGACAATGTGCGGCTGTGTGAATTTATCTATCGCAATTTGCACCACATTAGTGAAATTGCACCCACGATGGATACTCACACCGCCATGCAAATCTTCCATCCCATCTTCTGGGTGAATGACGCAGGCGAACATCCGATTCCCAATGCTACATCGATTACGTTAGAAGATGTTCAAAAGGGTAAGTGGAAAGTAAATCCTGCGATCGCATATAGTCTTGCTAAAGGCAATTATATGGCAATTCAGCGCCACGCCTTGCATTATGTCCAGAAGCTTAGCGATGAAGGCAAGTTTCCTCTTACGGTTTGGGCTTATCACTCTATGCTCGGCGGTATTGGTCATGCGCTAGTTTCTGCGGTCGAGGAGGCAATGTTTTTCCATAATATTGCGCGTCATAGCCAGACTAATTTTGAGATTAAAGGCGGTAATCCTCTCACTGAGAACTATTCTGTCTTGCGTCCTGAAGTAATGGATGGAGCCGATGGCAGACCGATCGCACAGAAGAACACCCGTTTTCTACAAAGGTTACTGGAATTCGATGCGGTGATTATTGCAGGTCAAGCCAAGAGCCATTGTGTAGCTTGGACAATTCAAGATCTGCTGAGCGAGATTTTAGCTCACGATCCAAAATTAGCCAAGAAGGTCTATCTACTCGAAGATTGCACTTCGCCCGTGGTTGTTCCCAATGTTGTGGACTACAGCGATCAAGCTGATGCAGCCTTTCAGCGCTTTGCTGATGCAGGTATGCATCTAGTTAAATCCACTGATGCAATGGAAACTTGGGCAGATCTTGAACTTACGTAAAACAATTACACTTTGCTTTGGAGAGAAAAAGCCATGATGAGCATAAATCTTGACAGTGACACAGAGAAATGTCTAGTGACAATTCTTGCCCAAGAGAATACAACCAGTTCTGAATTGATTGAACGCTTGCTAAGAGAATATTGGGATTCTATTCAACCCAAGAAAAATTTTCTGGAACGGTTATTATCGATGTAGGAGCAAAGCATTCCCACCATAATTTATAAATTTTGAGATCCTTTAGATTTGGGAATGCTTTGCCCAAAATCTCACAACGCAGGGACAATTTGTCTTTGGAAGCATAGAGGGTTGAGCATTTGCGGATCGAGGTTTCTGTGGCAAGTTAGAAATTGTGGCGCAAATGCTCAACCCCTACAAGTCAATCACCAATCACCAATCACCAATCACCAAATAAAATGACCAACATCAACGATCTATTCCAATCTGCTTCAGATGACGGAACCCTTTCCAATGAATCTTTGCAGGCACTTACAGTTTATGACCTTGGTGCACAAATCCAAGCGGGACTTGGCATCCATGTTGATGATGTGATGTCCAGCGAAGTTGTACTTGTGACGATTATGCCTGATGACTCTGGGTCGATCCAGTACTCAGGAAATGCTCAGGCTGTGCGCGGTGGACATAACTCTGTACTTGATGCGCTCACCTCTTCACAGCAACAGGATAATATCCTCATTCACAATCGCTATCTCAACGGCACTGTTCTTTATCCCTACTGCCCGATCGCACAGGCAATTCGTATGGATACAAAAAATTACACTCCCAATCAAGGTACGCCACTTTACGATCAAACTGTGGTGCTATTAGGAACCGTATTGGCTAAGTCGCAGGAATTCTCTGATAATGGTGTGCCAGTGCGGACGGTGACACTGATTATTACTGACGGTGACGATTGCCATTCGATGCGTCACGGGGCAAAGGATGTGGCTGCGATCGCAAAAGATATGTTGCGAATGGAAAATCACATTATCGCGGCAATGGGTATTGATGATGGCTCTACGGATTTTCGGAAAGTATTTCAGGATATGGGCATCCGTGATGAATGGATTCTCACACCTGCAAATAGTGATGGCGAAATTCGTAAGGCTTTTCAAGTCTTCTCACAATCGGCGATGCGTGTGAGTCAGAGTGCTGCTAATTTCAATTCTTTAGGCGGATTTGGAGCTTAGTTTTTTCAGCGCCGTAGGCGCTGAAAAAACTGCTAGTCAATTTCGTTGGTGAATACAGCTGCGATCGCCTGTTTTGCATCAGTGCGAAATTCCTGCACATTCACGCGACTGAGTAAGCTTACAGCAATAATCATCACGGCAGCTTCACAGACAAACACAAAACTATAGGCGTAGATCGAGGTACTAAAGATTTTCTTGCCAATATCAAGCACGATGCCGCCTGAGAGCGTGGCGACACCTCTAGCGATCGCCTGAGATAATCCCCAAGCACCGATAAATGTTCCTGCGGTTTCGGCGGCTGTGAGGTCAAGCATGAGACTTAATGCGCCTGAAGTTGTAATTCCTGAAGCAAATCCAAATAGAGCGAGAGCTACTTGCAAGACAACAGTTTTTTGGGTAAAGCCTGCAATCAATAGCAAAGCACAGCTAGCTGCAACTAAGTAACAACCTAATTTTGTCGAATTTTCTTTGCCAAGGCGCGGCACAATTAAAAATCCTGAAGAGCTTAAACCAATGAGTGTACCTGTTCCAAACGCTGCATTAAGCTGGGTAGTTGCACAAATGCTCATCCCAAATACTGCGCCGCCAAATGGCTCCATAATCGCATCTTGCATGAAAATGCCGATGGTCATCATCAGTAAGAATGAGAAGAATAAACCAGTTTGTTTACTGGCAGTTAATACGCGCAAAGCCCGACCGAGATTAAGTTTATCTTCTGTGGCAGTAGTTCCATTGAGAATATGATTTTGAGCAACGCGCAATTTGTATCGGGAATATTTTCGCTCAATACCATAGGTTGCAAAAAATGATAGTCCAACTACGGCAACAGGAATGATCATGAATACGGTATTAATTGATTTTTGGAGCTGGACAAGGCGATCGCTATTTGCATAAATAGACACCTCGCTAGGTGGCGCACCTGTACAGGGTAGAAGTCTCGAAACTGCGATCGCGCCAATGACGATACCCACCATGAGCATCGACCAGACGATCCCAACTAATTTTGAGCGATCCTCTTCATCGGATATATCCACTAACATTGCCGCAAAGGGAGTGGAACTAAAACTGATTGCCATTCCATAAATAGCGAACATTGCACCAAGTAAAACTGCCCATGCATAGGTGATACCAGTCCAGCCAATCTCATGAACGCTAAGTCCTAACTTCCACATTACCTGTGTGAGCAAAAAGGCAATGATTGCAAATACCACCGCTCCAATCCAGACATATCCTGAGCGATGGGTTCCAAATATGGTTTTAGCATCCGATGTTTGCCCAAACCAGACTCGTGTCGGTGACACAAACAGAGGCATGGCAATAAATCCTGCGGCGAGGGTAGCAGGAATTGTCAATTCGTTGATCATTAGGCGGTTAAGCAGCCCAGCGATTAGCAAAGACATGATCCCTAAGCCCATTTGAAATAAACCGATCCGAAACATCTGGAGCAGTGGCAGTTTAGGCGGCAGTTCGTCTAAATTTGCAGTATCCACTTGATTATTCATCGTTGGCAATTGAAATTTTAAAAATCAATAAAAATATTATTATTCACTTTAGCACTAAGAGCAGAAAGCCCCACACTGTAAAGGTTTAAATAAAAGACTGCACAAAGTGATGTCTTTATATTTAGGCAAGCGAAAGAAAACTGCAAAAGTCTAGATCCTCAATTTTTTCTGTGCAAGCAGAGAGCAATTTTGTAAGCAATACAAAAAGTCGGGGATCTTAAGCTCCGAAGTGCTGTCTTTTCTTTATAAACTTCCGCAGAATTGCGCTAGCCGATCGCAAAACAAGTTCATAGACTCTAAATCAATCTTGGTTCATTTTTTTGTGGCGCGAAGCGCCACAAAAAAATGAACCAAGATAATTAACTTGAGATGCGAGTAGATCTATGAATATTTTTTTAAGAAGCTCAAACTTTTTATTAGCCTGTAGCCTCGTTCTTAGCTTTAGCACCAATGTCTATGCGAATGCTGTCTATGCAAATGATTTATCGCAAAGCCCTGAGTCTATCAAGCCAATTAATAGCCAAATCAAGCAAATTAACCAAGAAAAAACTAAGCAAAATCTTAATTCACAATTACTCATAGCTGCTCAAAATGGCAATATCAAGGAGGTGCGATCGCTAATTTCTCAAGCAACCGATGTCAATGTTCGCGATGAGTATGGCTGGACACCTTTGTTATGGGCAGCGATGAATGGACATACTGATGTTGTAAGGGTTTTATTAGTTTCAGGGGCAAATCCGAATACGCGCAATAAGTATGGTTGGACTCCACTCATGTGGGCAGCAGGTCAAGGCTATGGCGAAATCGTGCGATCGCTAATTGCCTCAGGGGCAAGACTAAACGCACAGGATCGCAATGGCTGGACAGCAATCATGTGGGCGTGGGATGGCAATCATCAAGAGACTGTCGCAATTTTGCGAAGTATTGCAAGCAACTAAAAAATGGATGGCGCTTTGAGTCATCCATTGAGAATAGCTGATTCTATTTGTGGAACAAGAAGTCTCTCCAAAATGATAAATCTCTTGCTGAATAACGAAGAATTGCAGATAGTGCTAAATAGGTAAGGATGGGCGGCGCTTTGCGCCGCCCATCCTTACCTATTTATACCAATTCACAAAAGTGTGGCAACACTTTCGTGAATTTAAAAACAAACCCAGTAAGGGTTTTAAAAACACAAAGATGGCTGCGCCACTTTGGTTTTGGTATTACATTGCTGCTATAACTCTAAGTTAATTGGTAAGGTGATCAAAAACTTTGTACCCTTACCAACTGCACTTTCACAGAGAATGGTTCCCTTAAGATTTTGCGTTACAAGATTATAGATAATATGCAGCCCTAGACCGCTGCCACCTCTTGCTCTCGCTGTCGTAAAAAAAGGCTCAAAAATTTTGTCTAAATCATCAGGTTGAATACCCTTGCCATCATCAGAGTACATAATTAGAACTTTGTCAGCTTGCTGAGTAATTTCAAATTTCAACTGTCCAGATTCTTCTATATCTTGATAGGCATGGGTAAGGGAATTTAGCACTAAATTTGTGATAATTTGCGAAAATGCACCTGGATAACTTTGTATGGTGATCGCATTATCGCCAAGGACTTCAATTTGATGTTGAGTATTTTGGATCTGCGGGGCTAAGCTAATCAGAGTTCTTTCGATATAGTCTTTGACTTGAAAGCTACGCTGTTCCAGACTGGTTTGATCAATTGCAACTTGCTTAAAGTTTTGGATGAGTTCGGCAGCACGTTGTAAGTTAGCCAATAGAATTTCGCTACTGCTTTTGGATTTTTCTAAATATGCTTGTAAGCTAGATTTCTTCAGTTCCCCGCGATCAAAAGATTCCTTAAACTTATTTGTCGCATTATCAAGAACGGAAGCCGCCATTAAACTATTGCCAACAGGGGTATTCACCTCATGGGCGATACCTGCCACCATACTGCCAAGCGCAGCATACTTTTCTGACTCTAATAGTTGCTTCTGTGTAGCGGTTAGCTCATCTAAGGTGCTGGCTAATTCGACATTTTTTTGATAAATTGCGGCTTCTGCGCGTTTGCGATCGCTAATATTGCGAACCATAAATAATACTTCGTTGGCTCCGCTAACTACTATACGTACCTCCTCATCTTGGCAATTGCCATTTACACATATTTGCTGCTCATAAATTTGCATTTCCCCCGTGATTATGGCCTGATGCATATAGAAAAGTTGGCGATCGCTAGCTTCGGGCGGTAGAATTTGGGAAACATGCTTCCCAATATTCTCAAAATCGGGATACAGCAAATCGATCTCATTTTCATAGTTAACCTGACCAAGATAGATACCATCCACACTGACATGAAACATCAAATCAGGAATAACAGAAAGAATAGCCCTTTTGCGAGTTTCACCAGCGCTGAGTGTTGTATAACCTGTGACAGCGATCGCTGAACTAAATAGAGCTAATAAAGTAGGAACTACAGGCAACCACCAACCCCACAAAAATGCGATATAGCTTACAGTAAGTAACCCTCCGCCTAATCCAAAAATCGTCAAGATTTTCCAAGGTAGACGAAATGCAAGTTTTGATGATGTCAGCATTCTTTTGTCTCGTCTACTGTTGCACAATAGACCACCGATAGCTGCCCACATCACAATCCACAAGGATTCGGTTAATTTTGCCCAAACTTGTATGATGGGTCGGCCGTCAAGGGCGTTAGCGAGTAATTGACTGGCAATATTAGCATGAAGAATTACGCCACTTGTTACGGGGAAAGAATTACCTAATGTTGTGCTGTTGTATGGGGTAATAAAGTAGTCAGTGTTACTTTCTGCGGTAATTCCGATGAGAACAAGGCGATCGCGAAATATATCCTGAGAAATATTTCCATTAAGTACATCACTTAGGGAAACCGTGTAAAAGTTATCCTGAAAATTGCGGAAATTTGATAATATTTGATAACCTCCCAGTCCTTGCCGAACATAGCCTCCATCATTTTCAGTGATGGGAGAAAATATTGCTTTTCCTAATTTATATTGCTGTGTTTTGGGATTAACAACTTCGAGGCTAACATTCTCTTTTTTAAGATATTCGAGGGCTAATGCGGCACTCAAACTAGTAATAGTTTTACCATGTTTGTCTTTAAGTGACAGTAGGATACGGCGAATCTTCCCGTCGCCATCGGGAAGAAAATCGTTGGCAGCTACTTGATTCAGCTTCTCTAGAATAGGAGAAGCAGCTACATCACTACCATCTTGATTAATGATCACCTTGCGAATGCCGATTAGGTTTGGTGTCGATGTAAATATGTTTACTAGTTGTTGATATTCAGAACCATATTGCTTGGGGACTGGCAGATCTCGATAGATATCTAGCCCGATTACTCTGGGTTGCTGTTTCCTAATTAAGTTTAAGAGCTTGGCAAGGGTTTCGTCGGAAATAGGAGAACCAAACTTCTGGATGTCGGATTCATTGATTGCGACAATCACGATGCGTTCGTCAATGGATTCTGACGGTCGCCATTGAAAGAACAAGTCATATACAGCAAGTTCTAATGGTTGAAAAATCCCCACAAAGCGCATTCCCAACAAAATCCCTGTTGTCGCGGGGACAACAATCAAAACTCCACGCAATTTCCAAATTATCTTTTTTAGGTTTATCCACATATGTAAATTTTAAAATGGATTAGCAACTATCGAAAAGTATATACATCCTATTTTCTTGCAATGTTATGAGTTACGCAAAAAATGTCCTGAAAGCATCATTTTATTGTAGGAGCAATTCATAAATTGCACCTAATCTCGTTGTTTTGCGTGAGTTCTCAAACTCTTTGTCTATTATCTCTACAAATCGGTATTATATTGATATCAGATCATTACAGGTTCGATATTTTACTAATGCTTAAACCTGTTTCATTTGCAAATTTGATCTTTATGAATTGGCTTTAAGAGAAATTGAAAACATGAAACTTACTCCTCGTTATATCAGTTTGACAGGTGTATTTGCTCTCAGCTATCTCACAGCAACACTTTCAGCAACAGCACAGATCCTCCCAGACAATACTTTACCTATAGACTCCACAGTTATAAACAATGGATTGATCCATACAATTGATGGTGGCACAGCAAGAGGCGTTAACCTTTATCATAGTTTTCAAGACTTCTCAGTTTCGACAAATAATACTGCCTATTTTAATAATGCGCCGAATGTTCAGAATATTTTGACGAGGGTAACGGGAAACTCTGTCTCCAATATTGACGGGATTCTTAAAGCCAATGGCAATGCGAATTTATTTTTGCTCAATCCTAACGGGATTATGTTTGGGGCAAATGCGAAGCTAGATATTGGTGGAACTTTTGTTGGGAGTACAGCTAATAGTTTCAAGTTCTCCGATGGCAGCGAGTTCAGTGCCACCACACCCCAAGCTCCGCCATTGCTGACGACGAACATTACAATGGGATTGCAATATGGCACAAGTAATACAGGCGCAACTATTAGCAATCGGGCTAATCTCTTCACGGGAAAAGATTTAGTTTTAAATGCGGACAAATTGGACTTGCAAGGGCAATTAAAAGCAGGTCGAGATCTGATTTTGCAAGCACAAGATACGGTGACGATTCGCGATACTAAGACTAGTCCATTCGTGGCAGCATCTGCTAGAGATTTGCTTGTGCAAGGAAATCAATTGGTTGATATTTTCGCTTTAAATCATCCTAGTAGTAGGTTTCGGTCAGATAGGAATATGGTGTTGCGATCGCAAAATCCTGTGATTGGTGATGCCCATTTTTATGCTGGGGGGAACTTAAATATCGAAAAGTTGAATAGAACTATCGGTAATTTGATCAGTCCTAATGATCCAGTAATTTTGGCTAATGGTAATGTGACTTTAGGTAACTATACAGGAGCATCTCTGCATATTTTAGCGGCGGGAAGCGTGGCGATGGGGAATGTCACGATTAATAATAGAGGAACTGTTAGTACTACGATTAATCCCAACAATACGACTCTATTTAATTCCACTAAGCGTTATGCGGATTTAGCAACATTTAGTTTGACTGACTATCAGGCAATTAAGAATAGTAGTGGCTCAGTTCAGGATATTGTGCCAGTGCAGACTCCAATTACGATTGATGGAAGTACTAAGGCAACTTTGGATATAAGAGCAGGTGTGGATTGGGCACAGTTGGGTGGGTTACCTGCTAGTCCAACAGTGTCAGGTGCGATCGCACCTGTTCCCACCTATGTAGATCCTCCTACTAGAGCCGATATTACGGTGAATGGGAATATTCGCGTGAGTCAGCCAAGTGGATTGGTGCTATTAACTAACCAGTTCACTCCTAATTCCTTACAAGGCAAAATTTCCACTCAAGAAATTAATACTGGCACAAATGTTGTAGGAGCTAACGCGGGAGATATTCGCGTCTATGGTCGAGGAGATATTGCGCTGAATTCAAACTTAATCGCTTACGCAGAGCCTGGATTTGGCAATGCAGGAAATGGAGGATCGGTCGCGATTTCTTCTTATTCTGGCAAGATTACGATGAATTCTGAATTATACACTGACTCTTTTACCCTCTTTGGCAATACTGGGAATGGCGGAGCGATTTCATTTTCTTCTTATTCGGGCGATATCATACTAGATAACATGTACTTTGAATCGTCTTCATTCGTATACTTTGGCAACTCAGCGAATGCAGGATCAGTTTCTCTCTCTTCTTACTCAGGCAATATTACGATCACCCGTCCGATCTGGAAATCACCCTCTGTTTCCTTGGCATTAGGTAATTCAGGAAATGCTGGAGACATCTCTTTTGCTACTTATTCTGGCAATATTACGGTTAAAGATGTTAGGAGTTTCTTTGGGGATGTTGGCACTTATTTAGATGCTGGTACATACTCAGGCTCTGGTTCCTCTGGTAATGGAGGATCATTTTCTTTGGCTTCTCATGCTGGCAACATTTCACTAATCAATGCTCCATTGAACTCATCTACAGCTTCTTACTCATCCTCAAAATTAAATCATTCTGGAAATGGAGGGAAAATCTCTCTAGCTAACTCGTTAGGCAACATTATGCTGAACGATTTGACATTGTATTCGTATTCATTCGCGAGATCCGCAAATTCTCGGAATGGAGGCGCAATTGCTTTATACTCTGGCACTGGCAATATCTCATTAAACAATTCGACATTGTCAGCGTACTCGTTAGCCTCATCTGCTGGTTCCCAGAATGGCGGATCGGTTTCTATATCTGCCCCCAATGGCAGTATTACCAGTGCTTTAGCTAGTTATATATTGTCGTTCTCTATTTCTGCGGCAGGCTCAAATAGTGGCAATGGTGGTGAGATCAATTTAACTGCAAAAAATCAAATCAGTAATCTTGCCCTCTTTACCTCATCAGCCTTTGGGCAAGCAGGAGCAGTAAACATTAATGGTCTAGGTGATTTGAAAATTGCAGACCTTCAAATCATTACGAGTAAGACCGTAAATTTCCCTAAGCGCGCCTATGATATCAACGATCCCAACACTTTCATCACCACTATTTTTGGATCTGGACAAAATGGGCGTTCGGGAGACGTAATGATTAAAGGGTTAGGCAATCTCACCTTTGACAATACCCTGATCGTGAGTACGACCCAAGGAATTGCCCCTGCTGGAAATATTTTGATCACTAGTCCTGCGGCGATCGCCTTCCAAAATAACAGCCAAGTCCTTAGTAATACCAATAGCCTCGGTAACGCTGGAAATATCAATGTTGTCGCAGGAGAGAGCATCACCTTCAAAGACAATAGTCAAATTATTGCTCAAACTAGTAGCAGTGGAAAAGCTGGCAACATTGGACTGATTGCAGGAAACTCGATCCTCTTTACAGCGGGTACTGGCTTATTTGCCAATACCACATTAGGTTCTACAGGAGATGGCGGCAATATTGCGATCGATCCGCAGTATGTCACCCTTCAAGATGGAGCGACAATCGCTGTCGGTAGTCTTGGCTCAGGACTGGGTGGCAACATCACTATATTTGCCAATTACCTCTCCCTTTTGAATGGTTCCTCTATCACCGCCTCAACTGCTAGCACCAATGGAGGCAATATAAATTTAAATGTTCCATCTATATTGCTTTTACGCTACGGCAGCAATATCACCACCACCGCAGGTACAGCAAATGCAGGAGGCAATGGTGGCAATATCAACATCAAAGCAGGTTTTATCGTTGGAGTGAAAGGCGAAAATAGCGATATTTTTGCTAATGCATTTACTGGCAATGGTGGCAAAGTTGATATCACCACTAATGGCATTTATGGACTAGAGTTTCGTCCTCAATTAACAGGTTTTAGTGACATTGCAGCTAGTTCTCAGTTTGGTGTGCAAGGAAATGTTATCGTTACCACTCCTGATATCGATCCAGGTCGTGGCTTAACTTCTTTACCGCTCAATCTTGTTGATTCGTCGAAACAGATTAGTCAAAGCTGTGCGGTAGGAGGAAAATTATCCAATCGCGAGAATCGCTTTACGATCGCGGGTAGAGGTGGCTTGCCAAAGAGTCCTAGTGATGAGATATCCATTACTCAATCTCTGGTAGAACTGGCTGAACTCGTACCAAGTAGAATAAATCAAATCTCAACGATAGAGCAGAAACAAGAAGTAAAGAACGAATCTCCACAATTTATTGTCGAGGCAAATGCGGTCGCTAGAGATAATAATGGCAGATTGCAGTTAGTTGCTGCTTCTAATCCACTCAGTCCCGCCATTCCTCAGCTTGCTTGTGCGAACCAATAAATTTTTGGAAAGTGTCTCTTGGCGACACTTTCCAAAAATTTATTGGTTTGGGTTTGAGTGCTAAAATATGAATATTGCTTCTCGGAGTGAAATCTATGACCGCCTATACAGTCAATCTCGATCCAATTATGAAACTGACCAGAGAGCAGTTTTATGAATTATGCGCGGCAAACCCAGAACTTAAACTAGAACGAAACCCTCATGGAGAACTCGTAATTATGTCCCCCACTGGTGGTGAAACAGGTGCTTGGAATTCTGATATTACAACTGATTTAACACTTTGGAATCGCCAAAGTACCCTAGGGAAAGCATTTGACTCATCAACTGGATTTGCCCTTCCTAAAGGTTCTGATCGCTCTCCTGATGCTGCATGGATACCGATCGCTAAGTGGAATGCGATGACACCTGAACAGCGCAAGAGATTTTTGCCATTATGTCCAGATTTTGTAATCGAACTATTATCGCCAACTGATTCATGGATTAAAGGCTTAGCAAAAATGCAGGAATACCAAGACAACGGCTGTCGTTTGGGTTGGCTGATCGATCCTGAAAGTAAGCGCGTTGCTATTTATCGTCTGGGTAAATCCGTCGAGATTCTCGAAGCTCCACCAAGTTTGTCTGGGGAAGAAGTTTTAATCGGATTTGTGCTGAGTTTAGAAAATATCTGGTCAGCGTAAATCCAATCCTAAATCTAATCCTAAATAAATATCACAGGAAATATTCATGTTTTTGTGGGAATCCATCTCGAATCTAAAACCCAAAAACAGTAAATTCCTTCGCTATGTCAGCCTTGGAATTTTAGCAACTATACTTGCTCTGATCTTAGGATGGAATGCTCAACCTAGTATTGCTAATCATCCTCCAAAAGCCTCAACTGAAATAGTTCTTACTCAATCTGGAAGTGATAACCCTGCAACTCTTGTCCAGAGAGGCAAACAGTATTTCCAATCAAGTCAATATGTTAATGCGATCGCAACTTGGCAACAAGCTTCTGATATTTATGCAAAACAAGGCGATCGCCTCAATCACGCTGTAGTTTTGCAAAATCTTGCCTTAGCATATCAACAACTTGGTCAATGGAAAGAATCCGATCAGACGATCGCACTTAGCATAGAAATCCTCCAATCCGAGCCGCAACAACTCAACTTACTAGCACAGGCTCTGAATATTCAAGGCAACATCCAACTCGCACAGGGCAAGGCTCAAGAATCATTAACAACTTGGCAAAAAGCGACAGCAACCTACGAGCAGTCAGGAGAAAAAGACGGAGCCATTCGTAGCAAGATTAATCAGAGTCAATCCATGCGATCACTAGGTTTATATCCCAAAGCTAAAGATATTCTTCAGCAAGTCCAATTAGAACTCAAAGAACGTCCCGACTCCTCACTCAAGGCGGCTATTCTGCTCAATCTCGGTGAAACCTTGCGGCTGTGTGGTGATCTCCGAGGTTCCAAACTGGCATTGCAAGAAAGTCTGGCGATCGCTAAAAAACTCAATGCCCCTTCGATTATTGCCGACGCTCTCCTGAGTTTAGGAAATACCACCTATAGCGCACAACAACCCGCCGAAGCGATCAGTTACTATCAGCAAGTAGCTAGTACCGCTACCACTCCGATCCAAAAAGTCCAAGCAAAATTAAATCAACTGCGGCTTCAGATTGAAGCGAAACAGCCTGAATCGGCACAACTATTATTAACAGATCTGCGATCGCAACTATCAAGCCTCCCACCGAGCCGAGCCTCAGTATACGCAAAAGTAAGCTTTGCTCAAAGTCTAGTTAAGCTTAATCCCACATCAAGCGATCGCCAAACCTCCGCCCAGTTCCTCGCCACAGCTGCTCAACAAGCAAAAGAGATGGGAGATCCGAGAGCCGAATCCTATGCGATCGGATATCTGGGCAACCTCTATGAACAAACTCAACAGTTTTCAGAAGCCCAAATTCTTACCGAGAAAGCGCTCATTCTCTCCCAAACCAATAATGCCTCAGATATTGCCTATCGCTGGCAGTGGCAACTCGGACGAGTACTTAAATCTCAAGGCGAAAATGCCAAGGCGATCATCGCCTATAGCGAAGCTGTAAATACACTTGATTCAATTCGAGGCGATCTTGTCTCTAGCAATGCGGATATTCAGTTTTCCTTTCGTGATAGGGTCGAACCAGTCTACCGTCAGCTTGTCGCCTTACTCCTTACTCCAGAACATGGCAAACAAGTTAGTCAAGAAAATCTCAGAGACGCTCGCAAAGTAATCGAATCTTTACAACTTGCCGAATTGGATAACTTTTTCAAAGAAGCTTGTCTTACAGGGCTGGCTACCCAAGTTGATGAAGTCGATTCACAAGCTGCTGTTATCTACCCGATCATTTTGCCTGAGAGTCTAGAAGTTATTATTTCACTGCCAAACCGTTCCTTGCTTCACCGTACAACCAAAATACCTCAAGATAAACTAGAAAGTCTCTTGAGCAAATTAAGGCGATCGCTACGTCGAACATCGCTTGAGACCGATATTCAAGCAGCGTCAGAAAAAATTTACAACATATTAATCGGTAAAGAAACAGAATCTATATTAGCTGTGAATAAAATTAAGACCTTAGCATTTGTTCTGGATGGTTCTCTGAGAAATTTGCCCATGTCAGTCCTTTATGATGGGCAACAGTACTTGATGGAAAAATATAATCTGGCAATCACGCCTGGGTTACAACTCATTGATCCTCGCCCACTAAAGCGCCAACAACTAACTGTATTTGTCGGAGGGTTGAGTAAGGAAACCCAAAATTTTAATGCCTTACCAAATGTTGAAAGAGAGCTTCAGCAAATTGCTTTGCTGGTGTCAGCTCAAACACCATTACTCAATGAAGCGTTTATCAGTGAGTCTATTCAAAAACAAATTAGTAAAAGCTCCTATAGAGTAGTTCATTTAGCTACTCATGGTGAATTTAGTTCTGATGCCGAAAAAACTTTTATCTTAACGTGGAATAATCGGCTTGGAGTTAAACAATTAGGAGAATTGCTGCAATCTAGGGAACAAGACAGCCAAATTCCCATCGAGTTATTAGTACTCAGTGCTTGCAAAACCGCAAAGGGAGATAATCGAGCCACATTAGGATTAGCAGGAATGGCTGTGCGCTCGGGCGCACGGAGCACGATCGCTAGTTTGTGGTCAGTTGAGGATAATGCCACAGCGACATTTATGGAAGACTTTTATAAAGAACTAGCAACTCTCGACACAACCAAGGCCAAGGCTCTACGAAAAGCGCAACTAAGCCTTCTAAAAAATCCTCAGTTTACTCACCCCTTCTATTGGGCTCCATTCGTTTTAGTTGGAAATTGGCTGTAATCAGAAATCAGAAAGAATGAACAAAGCTCATTCTTTCTGATTTCTGATATTTTTTATATTTTATACCAAATCACAAAATGGCTAAGTCATTTTGTGATTTAAAATCCTTAATGGGTTTTGCTTTTAATTCACAAAAGTCTCGTCATACTTTTGTGAATTGGTATTACAATCGATCAACAGCTATCCTCGGAAAAAATGAGTAAAATATTACTTAACTTAATATTATGGAAAGCTATGTGTTATTGATTTGGAACCAAGCCACTCCTAATACAACAAATGCAGCAATTTTGGCTCTAAACCCTATTTGAATATGACATTTAGACACCAAAACCATTTTTGTTCTACATAACATAGTACATCAGTACATAATATGAATTAAGCCTTTTCATTACACTGCTTCTACTGTAGACCACTAGTAAAATTTTCATCTATCAGTCACTGTTTCTAGGTATAAGGCTATGCTAACTAAATATTTTCATCGATACGTTGTTCTCCTTGCGATCGCAATACTCTGGGAAATCAACACATTTTCCATTTTTTCAGAAGATGCTCACGCCCTAACATTTGAGCCCCCTACAAGTAGCCCAGCCCCAAAAACAACCATTGGCGGTGGAAGGCGGAGCAATGATGGGCTGTGCCTGAAAAATCGAGATATTCAACCTAGAGAGGACAAAACTAAAAAATCTTTAGAACAACAGCTTACACCCCTACTCCCGCCAAACAAATTTGGGCTTACAGTTTCAGCAAATCCGACATTTTTTGCATACATCCCCAAAACCTCTGCGATCGCGGTGGAGTTCACCCTTGAAAATCAGCAAGGCAAGGGTATCGCCCGCAAGACTGTCGCTCTCACTACTACACCCAGCATCGTCAATGTTCAATTTGACAAAAATCCCCTAGAAGTTGGAAAAGATTACAAATGGCTGGTCTCCGTCATCTGCGAAACTGGCGATCCTGAAGATATTTTCTCCGAAGGGATCATCCGCCGTATCATACCTGAATCAACTTTGCTCAGCAAATTAGAGAAAGCGACCGTGATCGAACGGGTATCTCTATATGCAAAGTTTGGGATTTGGCATGAAGCGATCGCAGATCTTGCAAATTTACTTCTGGCTCAGCCCAATAGCCCTGAACTAAAGACTAGTTGGCTAAATTTGCTCACATCCTCCAGCTTAGAATCCATAGCACATACACCTCTCACAAACTAATCCACCAAATGATTGGATAAGGATTAGCAGCGCTTCGTGCCGACCATCCTTATCATCACCATCAAATCATTCATGAAATAGAAAAATGCCTATAGATTCCAAAGATTCCGACGAGCTAATTTTTATAGAAGAGGATGAGGACAGTCCCTTTGCTGATGCGGAGAAAAAGAATTTTTCTATTCTAGAAGATTGCAATAACGAATCTCAAGAAATATTTGAATTTACGTCATTACTGAGCAGAGCAAAATGGCAGATCTTGATCTGTGATGATGATGATTCTGTCCATGCAATTACCAAACTTGCCCTAGAAGGATTTAAGTTTGCAGGTAAAAAATTAGAGATAATCTCTGCCTTCTCTGGTGCTGAAGAAAGCAAAATTATCGCGCAAAATCCTAATATCGCTGTGATATTGCAAGATGTGATCATGGAAACCAATGATGCGGGCTTACAGGCTATCAAATATATCCGTGAAGTTTTGCAAAATCAACTTGTACGGATTATCCTCCGTACAGGCCAGCCAGGGGATTTTCCTGAGTCTTCAGTGATTTTGAACTATGACATCAATGACTACAAGGCCAAAACTGATCTGACCGAGCAGAAATTATTTACAGCGCTAATTTCTAGTCTCAGAGCATACAGCAGCATTGTAAATCTTGCAGAAAGCCGTCAAAAGTTGGCTATCTCAAATAAACAACTCTATCAATTTAATCAGAATTTAGAAAAGATTGTACAAGAGCGTACCATTGAGCTCGAAATTGCCAAAGAAGCCGCAGATAGTGCTAACAAAGCTAAAAGCCAGTTTCTTACCAACATGAGTCATGAGTTAAGAACTCCTCTTAATGGAATTCTTGGTTATGCTCAACTTCTAAAACTGAGCGATGACCCAGTTAAACATAAAGATGGATTAAATGTTATCCAGCGTAGCGGTGAGCATTTGCTGACATTGATTAATGACATTCTCGATCTGTCCAAAATTGAAGCTGGGAAATTAGCGATTGATCGTGACATGTTCCATTTAGATGAACTTCTCAAGGGTCTAATCGATACATTTAGGGCTCAGGCAGACAGTCAAGGCATAGAGATTATCTATAAGATAATTGGACAAATTCCTAAGCTTGTTTATGGTGATGCCAGACGGCTGCGCCAAGTTTTGTTTAATCTAGTTGGTAATGCGATTAAGTTTACAGACAAAGGAATTGTGACTCTGACTGTGCAAAGCCCTAGTAACGGCAAAATTCGTTTTGATGTCATTGATAGTGGTGTAGGGATCGCACCAGAGGATGTACCCAAAATATTTCAATCATTTGAACAAGTCGGCGATCCTGTCAAAATGCAATCAGGAACTGGCTTGGGGTTGACAATTAGCAAGCGCCTCATCGAGGTGATGGGAGGAGAGTTAAATGTAACAAGTATTCTGGGGCAAGGTAGTACTTTCTGGATCGAAATTGATTTACCTACTTACGTAAATCCGAAAACGACAGATCAAATCCAACAAAATGTTGAAATCATCGGTTATAAGGGCAAAAAACGTAAAGTCGTCGTGGCGGATTCAGAACAATTAACCAGAGACTTAGTAGTAGATATGCTCTCTAAAATTGACTTTGATATCATCGCAGCCGAAGGCGGTATTGATAGCTTTGATAAAATATCAGCACATAGTCCTGACTTACTTCTACTAGGCTTGAAAAATTTAAATGATGCTAGTTGGGATATTCTTCGTAAGATCCGACAGACTCCTATGCTTAAGGACATTGTCATAATTATGTTATCGGAAGAGATACTTGAAGGAGATCGCCAGAAATGTATCGAAGCTGGTTGCGATGATCTTCTGGCTAAACCCATTGCCATGAAACAGTTAACGGATATCATTCAAGCAAATTTGGCGTTAGAATGGGAGTACTGTTATTTTACTCCCTCTGAGGCTTCTCCTCAATCATCTTTAGCAAATCAAGCGATCGCAAATAACATCTTGCTACCTTCTCGACAAATCATTTTAGAGCTAATAGAACTAGCTGAGAAAGTCGATTTAGAATCTCTACAAAAGCGTGTAAAGGATTTAGAAAAGTCCAACTATGGACTAAAAGCATTTACTAGGGAAATCCTAGAATTGGCAAGAGGCTTTCAACTTCGTAATATTTTAAATTACCTCAAAAAACTGCTGGAGACTTACTGAGCCCAAACCCATTTTTTATATTTTCAGCGCCAGTGGCGCTGAAAATATAAAAAATGGTGTTTCAAGCGCCTTTGGCGCTTGAAACACCAAAATCGGGTTCATAATGAGAATTGCTGCCCCAATCATCGATTTCACTATAAATCGCCAACCTCTGCTAGAATCTAAACCTACAGTATCTGCTCCCAGTTATTGATACTGCAAACTCGTTAAATCATCCTGTCTCTGCTCCATCTGACACCAATTTCAAAAATGGCTTAGCCATATTTGAAGCTTTAAAATCCCTCTGGGTAAGGTTTTAGATTCTTAGAAATGTCGCAACCCTCTAAGAATTGGTATGAATGAATTGGCACGAATAAAAATGGCAACATTAACAGCGACAGACCGATAAAAAAACCGACACACAATTTGGAGTTCTATGTCTTTTTCAGCCCTTGGTTTGTCCGATCAAATCGTTCGTGCTGTCACTGCACGCGGCTATACTGAGCCTACACCGATTCAGTCACGGGCGATCCCCGTTGTTCTTTCAGGCCAAGATTTATTAGCTGGTGCTCAAACAGGTACTGGCAAAACCGCAGGATTTACATTACCGATTTTACATTTACTATCTAATAAAGTCGTAAAGCGATCGCCAACGGGAAAAATCCCAATTCGCGCGCTGATCCTCACACCCACCCGTGAACTCGCCGCTCAAGTCGAAGAAAGCGTACGCATGTATGGCAGACATTTACCTCTGCAATCAATGGTGATCTATGGCGGCGTTAACATTAATCCCCAAATCAACCGACTCAGAGGTGGCGTAGAGATTTTGGTGGCAACTCCTGGACGGTTGCTAGATCATGTGCAACAGGGCAGATTGGATCTATCCAAGGTAGAAATCTTGGTATTAGATGAAGCCGATCGCATGTTGGACATGGGCTTTATTCGTGATATTCGGCGAATTCTTACCCTATTACCAAAAGAACGTCAAAATCTCTTGTTTTCGGCAACTTTTTCCAATGAGATCAAATCCTTTGCCAGTACTTTACTCAATCAGCCCGTATTAGTCGAAGTTGCTGCTCAGAATGCGACTGCGGATCTTGTGACTCAGAGAATTTTCCCTGTAGATCGCGATCGCAAGCGAGAATTGCTCACCCATCTGATCAAGACTAATAGCTGGTATCAGGTATTGGTATTTACCCGTACCAAGCATGGTGCTGATCGCCTAGTCAAACAACTACATCAAGATGACATTGTGGCGATGGCAATTCATGGCAACAAGAGCCAAGCAGCCCGTACTCGCGCCCTCGGTAAGTTTAAAGATGGCAGTTTGCAAGTATTGGTAGCCACAGATATCGCGGCGCGAGGCCTAGATATTAGTGAGCTGCCCCATGTAGTTAACTACGAGTTACCGAATGTCCCCGAAGATTATGTACATCGGATCGGACGCACTGGACGCGCTGGCTCAACAGGTGAGGCAATCTCACTGGTATGCGTGGATGAGCGTAAGTTCTTGTCAGATATTGAGAAATTAATCAAGCGATCGCTGCCCCAAGAAATCATTGCTGGTTTCGAGCCTGATCCTCGTGCTAAGCCTGAGCCAATCCAAGTGGGACGGCAATCTAAGCATCAGCCTCGACGTGGTGGAAATAGCGATCGACATTCTTCGAGTGGGAATTCCACATCTTTACCATCTCCTAGCAAATCATCGGCAAAACCACAGCCCAAAAATCAATCTGGTAGAGTCATCCTAAAATCTCCCGCTCAAAATGTGAAAACTGAATACGGAGACTCGCATCAGAGCCGTAATCGTTAGATAGCAAGTCAAGACCCAAAAGATAAGAGGTGGCGCGAAGCGCCGCCTCTTATCTTTTGGGTTTCTTGACTTGCTATACAAAAACAAAAAGTGAAAAGGATCTGGAATTTTTATTATAAAAACCGATTTTGTTTTTTTTAGCACTGTAGGAACTAAAAAAAACAAAATCGGTTTCACCATAAAATTACTGAAAAGGAGGGCGCTTTGCGCCCATTTCACTTTCATTGTTATACTATATAAGTCTTCGTAAGAATGATTAAAACATGGATGCTTTATGGGAATGCGCCTTTGTCTCGAATTGATCGCAACCTCGATTCAGCAACTGCAAGAGCTTAAACATATTGCAGAATCACCTACATCATCTTCTATCGAAATCGAGACAAGAAATCTAAATCTAGAAGATGCTACAAATGTTTTGCGAGCTAGCTTAATAGAACTAGAAGTTTATCAGCAATCGCTTTCAGGAGAATTAGAGCGATATCGTGAGCTTTTTGACTTTGCTCCTGATGGCTACTTTGTTACCGATGCCAATGGCGATATCTCAGAAGCTAACCGAGCATCTACGCTCATGTTTGGTTCGCTACCGATCGGAAAAAACTTAGAAAACTTTGTTTATCCCTCCTACAAAGATCAATTTCAAAGATTATTAGGTCAGCTACAAAGAGGACAAAATATCAAGAGTTTGGACTTGCGAATGCAGTTTCCTACAGGACAACCTTTTGATGCAAGTTTTACAATTATTAGTATTCGCGCCCCCTTAGATGGGCGGGTAACTGGACTAAGGTGGTGGATTCAAGATATTACCCAACGAAAACAAGAAGCTGATAAATTGCAACAGTCTCATCAGCGTTTAGAGATTAGAGTTGCCGAAATGAACGCCAAACTCAACCTGATGGATCGTCAAGTTCGTGTAGAAAGAGAAGAACAGAGACGTATTTCTCGCAATCTTGCCCATAATGAAGCCAAATTGCGAGCTATGATGCAGCATTCTTCAGATATCGTAAATATTCTGGATATCGACACTACTATTAACTATTGTAGTCCCGCGATCTTTAGAACTTTAGGCTATATGCCTGAAGATGTGATAGGCAGTAAGTTTATTAGCTTTATTCATTCTGAAGACCTACCAATTTTTCAAAATTTTCTAACTCAATCTGTTGATGCTTTGTCCGTATCAACACCGATAGTGATGCGTCATCGGCATATCAATGGAAATTGGGTTTATTTAGAATCAGTTTGCTGCAATCTTTTACAGGATGTAAATGTTCAGGGCTTAGTAATCAATTCCCGTGATATTACAGAGCGTAAGCGCACAGAAACAGCGTTGCAAGATAGCGAACTTAGACTAGCAGCGATCGCATCAAGTATGCCTGCGACCCTCTATCGTTTAGCTACCAATTCTGAAGGAAAAATTTCTATTGCTTTTATCAGCGATGGTCTAATCGATCTAGTCGGTCTCTCGCCAAGATATGCAATCTCTTCTCCATACCAAGTATTGGATCTAATCCATCCTGAAGATGTTGATCAATTTAAAGCTCTCATTAGAGCTGGTTTTGATAATCTTGCCACTTTCCGTCATGAATTTCGCGTTATTACGATCTCTGGTGAAGTGAAATGGGTACAGAATATTGCCCGTTATTATCGTACCGATTCGGAAGCGATATTTGCTGATGGAGTATGTATCGACATTAGTGAAAGAGGTGAAGCTGAATCTAGTCTACAAAGGACAAATGAACTATTGCGAGCAGTGATCAAGGCTGTGCCTGTGGCGATTGATATTGTCAGCCCTGAAGGAAAAGTTTTATTGTGGAATGCTGCGGCAGAAAAACTATTTGCTTGGAATACTTCCACTATTGTCGGTCATCCTGTACCAAGTATTCCTGAGTCTCAAGCATTGGAACTACAAGCAGTAATCCTCGATACCCTAGCAGGTAGACAGATTAATAGTTTCCCGATGACTTTTCAACTTCGTGATGGCAGTTGGACTAATGTGAGTGTATCAACTGTTCTCGTTCATGATCCTCATGGCAAAATTGTTGGGATATTACGGATTATTGATGATGTAGGCGATCGCAGTTCTCTTAAAACAGATCATAATCTTCAAATTGAGCAAGTCGAGAGAGCATCGCTCATTCACTCTG
This sequence comes from Pseudanabaena sp. BC1403, assembly GCF_002914585.1. Taxonomy (NCBI): domain Bacteria; kingdom Bacillati; phylum Cyanobacteriota; class Cyanophyceae; order Pseudanabaenales; family Pseudanabaenaceae; genus Pseudanabaena; species Pseudanabaena sp. BC1403. The sequence goes on along the minus strand of NZ_PDDM01000008.1, from coordinate 9,436 downwards.
GCACTGAGGCGATTGCCAATTTTGTGACCCTTAATGCTAATACGCTGCTCAATCAATACAAAATCGGTCAACGCAATTTTGCGGGTTTGAATTTGCGTGGGGCTTATTTGGTAGAGGCTGATTTACGGCACGCTGATTTCAGTGGTGTGGTGCTCAATGGCAGCAATTGTAGCTATGCAAATTTCCAATCTGCAAATTTGCGTGGTGCTGATCTGCGGGGTGTAAACTTCCAATTTGCGGATTTACAACAGGTGGATTTGCGTGGTGCTGATCTGCGGGGCGCAGATTTGCGAGATGCGAATACAACAGGTTCAATTCTTGATGGTAGTGATTTACAAGGCGCTCTTTTAAATGGTAATGACCTGTAGATGCAGGGAATTGGGGATTTTTGTGATTCGTACTTGTTATAGCAAACCAAGGTTTGCTTACCAGAAGATGAGTGGCGGCGCGAAGCGCCGCCACTCATCTTCTGGTTTTATACCAATTCACAAAAGTGTGACAACACTTCTGTGAATTAAAAACCAAACCCAGTAAGGGTTTTAAAAAGACAAAATGGCGTAGCCATTTTGTCTTTTGGTATTACATTGCTATAGTTACATTTTTTGTAACGACCAATTGTTTTGCAGGATGTAGCTTTATGTTGTCTAGTAGGAGATTGCTAATTTTGATGTAAATGTGAGGATTTTGGCTGTGAATAAGGTGATTGCGATCGCGATGTTGACTTTTTTGGCTTGTGGGCAAGTGCAAATAATGATGAGCGAAAGTGTCCAAGCTCAGACAAACCAAGCACGCCAAAATGAAGGAGATCTTCTATTTAATCAAGGAAATCAGCAATTTCAACTTAGCCAGTTTGATGCGGCTTTTCAGTCATGGCAGCAAGCATTGACCATCTATCGGGAAATCCAATCTCGTCCGAGGGAGCAAGCAGCCTTAGGAAATCTGGGTCTCGCCTACCTTGCTCTTGGCAAATACGAAAAAGCGATCGAGTATCAATTGCAAAGCGTCGAACTTGCCAAAGTGATGGGAGATCGTCAAGGTCAGGCAAATTCCTTTGGCAATCTAGGAAATGCGTACCTTTCTTTGGGTAAATCAGAAAAAGCTGCTGAGTATTTTGTCCAATGCTTAGCGATCGCTAGAGAACTTAAAGATCGACAGATCGAGGGTGCAACTCTAGGAAATTTGGGCATCGTTTACCAAAATCTTGGTCAATATGACAAGGCGATTGAGACCCAATTGCTAGCTTTAGATATTACTAGAGCAGTCAAAGATCGCCTTGGAGAAGGAAAAGCTCTGGGGAATTTGGGAGCAGCGTACTATGCGCTCGGCAAATATGACAAGGCGATTGATTATCAACAGCAAACCTTAGCGATCACAAGGGAAGTCAAAAATCGACTAAGTGAGGCACAGTCACTGGGTAATCTGGGTGCTACTTACAATGCTTTCGGCAAATATGACCAAGCGATTGAGTACTTTCAGCAATACTTAGCAATCACCAGAGAAATCAAAGATCGGCGCGGCGAGGGAGTAGCGCTAGGAAATTTGGGTGTCACCTACAAAAATCTTGGTAAATATGACCAAGCCATTGATTATCAACTGCAATACTTAGCGATCGTAAGGGAAATTAAAGATCGAAAGGGTGAAGGAGAGGTACTCGGAAATTTAGGAATCACGTACGTTTCTCTTGGTAGGTATGACAAAGCAATTGATTACCAACTCCAAAGCTTAGAAATCAAGCGAGAAATCAAAGATCGGCGCGGTGAGGGAGCATCGCTCGCAAATCTGGGTATCGCTTACCGACACCTTGGGAACTATGGCAAAGCGATTGAGTACCAACTCCAAAGTTTAGCGATCGCCAAGGAAATCAAAGATCGACGTGGAGAAGGTGGAATATTGGGGAATCTGGGCAATTCTTACCATTCTTCTGGTAAATATGACAAAGCAATTGAGTACCAACTCCAAAGTCTAGCGATCGCCAGAGAGATCAAAGACAGACACAGTGAAGGAGCAGCGCTAGGGAATATGGGTGCTCCTTACTACGAACTCGGCAAATATGACAAAGCGATTGAGTACAACCTGCAATATTTAGCGATTGCAAGGGAAATCAAAGATCGCAGTGGTGAAATGCATGGGCAGCATACCCTAGGGTATGCATATAATGCTCTCAAGCGTAGTCAAGAAGCGATGAATTCTTTTCAGCAAGCATTAATAATCTCCAAAGAGATTGGCGATCGCAGTCTCGAAGGTTATGCTCTCGGAAGCATTGGACAAGTATTTTCTGAATCAAAGCAAACTGAACTTGCAATTCTTTATTACAAACTGTCAATCAATGTGCGCGAAGCGATCCGCAAGGATATTCGTAAGCTCAATAAGGAAGATCAAAGATCCTATTTGGGAACTGTCTCTAGTAGCTATAAAAAGCTGTCTGGCTTATTGCTCAATCAAGGTCGAGTCATGGAAGCTCTCCAAGTCCTCGATCTCCTCAAAGTCCAAGAACTCGAAGACTATCTTAAAAATGTCAAAGGTAGCGATAGAACTACGCAAGGTGTGAGGATTTTAGAACCAGAGAAAGCAATCAGCTCTCAGCTAGTTTCGATTAGCCATGAAAAAGGTGCTGAGCTTAATCGGAATCTTGCAGGACAGATCCAACAACTTCCCAAATCAGAAATTAACAAAGTCCCTGACTATCTCAAGCAAATTCCACAGGGAACAGTATTACTTTATCCATTGATTTTAGGTGATCAACTAGAAATAATTTTCTTCTCTCCCAACAGTCTTCCCATCAGTCGCACTGTCAAAATCTCCAAAACTAAGCTCGAATCATTGATCTCTGATTATAGAGCAGGACTGCTTGATGCTGGATCTGAGGATGTCAAGGAGGCTTCAAAATCTCTCTATGATGTGCTGATTAAACCGATTGAAGGCGAACTGATTACAGCCAAAGCGGAAACGATTCTTTATGCTCCTGATGGCATATTACGCTATGTTCCCCTGTCCGCTCTCTATGACGGCAAACAATGGCTTGCAGAAAAATATAAAGTTAGTAACCTGATCGCCTACAGTCTCTCCAACTTTTCTCCACAGCCAAAAAATCAACCCAATATTCTCGCGGGAGCATTTGGAGGCAATACAGGCACGAAAAAGTTTGGACAAAATGCATTACCTGCCACACTTACTGAAGTCAAAGCGATCGCAAGTTCTTTCCCAAACTCAGTAACTCTCTCCGAAGACGGTTTTAGCCGCCAAGCGATCGAGTCTAAATTCAAAAATCACAACATTCTCCATCTTGCTACCCATGCTGAGTTTAATACTGGTTCACCTGATAACTCCTTCATCATTTTCGGCAACGGTGACAAAATCCGTCTTGGCGAAATCGCTGATTGGCAGATACCAAATATCGATTTGATTATCTTGAGTGCCTGTCAGACTGGCGTTGGCAAGCTTGGCGATGGTGTGGAAATTTTAGGATTTGGCTATCAAGTCCAGAAAGCTGGTGCAAAAAATGCGATCGCCTCACTTTGGGCAGTCAATGATGAAGGCACTCAAGCTCTAATGGAAGCTTTTTATAATGAACTCAAAAAAGGTGATGTCACATCCACTGAGGCTTTACATAGGGCTCAAGTTGCTCTGATTAAATCACCAAAATATAACCATCCCAATTATTGGTCGGCATTTTTTGCGATCGGTAATGGGCTGTAAAAAAAGGAAAAAGGAAAAAGGAAATTTTTTTCCTTTTTCTTCGCTAATCTTAGTGATATCCGTTAATGGGGGCAGTAATACTATGCTCCTAATAGGTTTTGGTGTTTTTTGGTTGTGTTTTTTGTAACGAGTACCTGTTTCGAGAAATATCGTTATACGCTAGCTAATAGGTCCCTGCGGGTTTTGATGTAAATGTGAGGATTTTGGCTGTGAATAAGGTGATTGCGATCGCGATGTTGACTTTTTTGGCTTGTGGGCAAGTGCAAATAGTGACGAGTGAAAGCATCCAAGCAGAAACAACACAGGCGAGCAAAGGAGAAGCAGATCAACTATTACAGCAAGGAAATCAGCAATTTCAAACTAGCCAGTTTGAGGCGGCTTTTCAGTCATGGCAGCAAGCATTGACTATCTATCGGGAAATCAAAAGCCGTCAGGGTGAGGGCGCAGCGCTGGGAAATCTGGGAATCGCTTACGAGTCCCTCGGCAAATATGACAAAGCAATCGATTTCCATCTGCAAAGATTAGCTATCGCCCGTGAAATCAAAGATCGTCGCGGAGAGGGAAATGCGCTGGGAAATCTGGGAATCGCTTACGAGTCCCTCGGCAAATATGACGAGGCGATCAATTTCCATTTGCAAAGATTAGCGATCACCCGTGAAATCAAAGACCGTCGTGGTGAGGGACAGTCACTGGGAAATTTGGGCAATGCTTACGATTCCCTTGGCAAATATGAAAAAGCGATCGAGTTTTACCTGCAAGACTTAGCGATCGCGCAGGAAATCAAAGACCGTCGTGGTGAGGGACAGTCGCTGGGAAATTTGGGCAATGCTTACCGCAACATTGGCAAATATGACAAAGCGATCGAGTTCCACCTGCAAAGCTTAGCGATCGCGCAGGAAATCAAAGACCGTCAAGGTGTGGGAAATTCTCTGGGAAATTTAGGAAGTATTTACCGAAACCTCGGCAAATATGACAAGGCAATCAATTACCTACAGCAGGTACTAGCAGTCTCGCGAGAAATCAAAGATCGTCGAGGGGAAGGACAGTCGCTAGGAAATCTAGGAAATGCTTACTATTCTCTCGGCAAATATGACAAAGCGATCAAATTATATCAGCAATACCTATCGTTTGCGCGGGAAATCAAAGACCGTCGCGGCGAGGGAGTTTCCCTCGGAAATCTAGGGATCGCGTACTCTTCCCTCGGAAAATATGACAAAGCGATTGAGTTCTATCTGCAAGACTTAGCGATCACGCGGGAAATCAAAGATCGTCGCGGTGAGGGACAGACTCTGGGAAGTCTGGGAAACGCATACCGAAATCTCGGAAAATATGACAAAGCAATTGATTCCCAATTGCAAAGTTTAGAAATCGCAAGGGAAATCAAAGACCGTCAGGGTGAGGGACAGTCGTTGGGAAATCTGGGGAGTGCTTACTCTTCCCTCGGCAAATATGACAAAGCAATCGAGTTCCAATTGCTCGGTTTAGCGATCACGAGAGAAATCAAAAATCTTAGTGGAGAAGGGATTTCACTTAACAATCTTGGGTTTACCTTTTCCCAACTCAGTCAACCTGAACTCGCAATTCTATTTTACAAACAGTCAATTAATGTTACTGAATCAATTCGCAAAAATATTCGCAAACTCACCAAAGACGAACAAAGATCTTATTTAGAAACTGTCTCTACCAGCTATAAAAGACTTGCTGGATTACTGCTCAATCAAGGTCGCATCATGGAAACTCTGCAAGTTCTCGATCTCCTCAAAGTCCAAGAACTCGAAGACTATCTCAAAAACATCAAAGGTAGTGACAGATCGGCGCAAGGAGTGAAGATTTTAGAACCAGAGAAAGCGATTAGCAATAAGCTGTTAGCGGTTAGCTTTGACAATAGCAAGGATCTTAATAGTGAACTTGCCAATCAAATCCAGCAACTTCCTAAGTCAGAGATCAATAAAGTCCCAGACTATCTCAAACAAATTCCACAGGGAACAGTATTACTCTATCCATTGATTTTAGGTGACAGACTCGAAATAATTTTCTTCGCGCCCAACAGTCTCCCCATCAGTCGCACCATTAAGATCTCCAAGTCTAAGCTTGAATCATTGATCACTGAATATAGATCTGGGTTGCTTGATGCTGGTTCTGAGGATGTCAAGGATGCTTCTAAAGCTCTCTATGATGTACTGATTAAACCGATTGAAGGCGAACTGATTACAGCCAAAGCGGAGACAATTCTTTATGCTCCTGATGGCATATTACGCTATGTTCCCCTTTCCGCTCTCTATGACGGCAAACAATGGCTTGCAGAAAAATATAAAGTTAGTAACCTGATCGCCTACAGTCTCTCCGACTTTTCTCCACAGCCAAAAAATCAACCCAATATTCTCGCGGGAGCCTTTGGAGGCAACACAGGCACGAAAAAGTTTGGACAAAATGCATTACCTGCCACACTTACTGAAGTTCAAGCGATCGCAAGTTCTTTCCCAAACTCAGTAACTCTCTCCGAAGACGGTTTTAGCCGCCAAGCGATCGAGTCTAAATTCAAAAATCACAACATTCTCCATCTTGCTACCCATGCTGAGTTTAATACTGGTTCACCTGATAACTCCTTCATCATTTTCGGCAACGGTGACAAAATCCGTCTTGGCGAAATCGCTGATTGGCAGATACCAAATATCGATTTGATTATCTTGAGTGCTTGTCAGACTGGAGTTGGCAAGCTTGGCGATGGTGTGGAAATTTTAGGATTTGGCTATCAAGTCCAGAAAGCTGGTGCAAAAAATGCGATCGCCTCACTTTGGTCAGTCAATGATGAAGGCACTCAAGCTCTAATGGAAGCTTTTTATCGCGAACTCAAAAAAGGCGATGTCACATCCACTGAAGCTTTACATAGAGCTCAAGTTGCTCTAATCAAATCACCGAAATACAACCATCCCAATTATTGGTCAGCATTTTTTGCGATCGGTAATGGTTTGTAAGTACCTGCGTTGTAGGGCAAAGAATTGGCGATCGCTATGATCTGCGTAAATGGTGGCGTTATTCTTGCCCTCCTGCGTATGAAATTCGCTAAAATAATCCAATGCGAACTGACACGATCTTCTTTCAGCTATTTCAAACCTTTGATAGCTTGTTGTTTGAATTGGTGGGATTACCACCCGAAACAGCATCAGGATATTGCTTTACTTCTTTGGAAATCAAGGAGAAAGCCTTTCGCTTTGATGGTATTTTTATGCCTGAAGCGTTGGATAAAAATATTTGGTTTGTGGAGGTGCAATTTCAAAAACGTGCCGAATTTTATTGGGAATTTATTGGAGAAATATTTCTCTATTTGAGTCAATACAAGCCAGAACATGATTGGCAAGCCGTCGCTATTTTTGCGAAGCGGAGTATTGAGCCAGAAATTCCGAAACAATTTAGGACAATATTTGCAGGTGGGCATATTGTGCAAATCTATCTGGATGAGTTGCCAGAGAATGAGTCATTGACTTTGGGACTTGTGAGGTTGATTGTTGCGCCGAAGAGAGAAGCGGTAGCTTTAGCTCAAAGGTTAGCTGGGCAGGTGGGGCAAGGCGATCGCGAGAGGATGATAGAATTTATTGAGACAGTTTTGCTGTACAAGTTTCCCCAAATGAGTCGAGAGGAGGTTGAGGCAATGTTTACGTTAGGTGATCTAAAAAAAACAAGGGTATATCGTGAGGCAAAGCTTGAGGGCAAGCTTGAAGGTAAGCTTGAAGGCAAGCTTGAGGGTAAGCTTGAGGGTGAAAAGATCGGGACACAGCGCGGTCAAATTTTGGGTCGGCAGCAGGGGCTAAAGCAGTTTGCTGTAAAGTTGTTGACGCGAAAGTTTGGTAAGGTGACTGTGAAAGTGGTGAAGCGCTTAGACAAGCTATCGGCGGAGCAGTTGGAGGAGTTGGCGGAGGCGGTGTTGGATTTTGAGAAGGTTGTGGATTTGGAGGCGTGGTTGACAAGTAAAAAGTAGAAAGGCAAAAGGAAAAAATTTTTAGGGGTCAAGTATTTGCGCGGCAATTTTTAAACTCTTCGCAAAAACCTCGATCTGCAAATACTTGACCCTCTTGTTGGCTATGCACAGATAAATTGTGGCTGCGTTGTGGGGGGTGGGCGAAGCATTACCGTTTGGAGGTTGTGGCGAAATGTATAAATGGTGGCGGTAATGCTTCGCCCCTACGAGATTTTGTGTTTCTTTGTTGCAGGGCATAGATCCCCGACTTTTTTTGTGATTAGCAAAACTAATTGGTGAATGTGCAGAAAAAGTCGGGATCTGAACTATGGGGAATAGATGATTGTGAATATTTGGTTGTGTTTTTTGTAACGAATACCTGTTTTGGGGGATATCGCTTTATGCTGGCTGGTGTGCTACTGCTGGTTTTGATGTAAATGTGAGGATGTGGGCGATGAATAAGGCGATCTGTATAGCGGTGTTGACTTTTTTGGTTTGCGGTCAAGGGCAGATCGTGATGAGTAAAAGCGTCCAAGCACAAACAACTGAAGCCCGCGCATCAGAAGCAGATTGGCGGTATAACTTAGGCATTAGAGCGATACGGGACAGTCAATATCAAAAGGCAATAGAGTTTACTCTTATGTCACTTGATATTTGTCGCGAAATAAAAGATCGCGAATGTGAGGCTCGTGCTCATAACGGATTAGGACTTGCATACTCCGATTTAGGGCAATATGGCAAAGCGCTCGATTCCTATCTGCAAAGATTAATAATCGCACGGGAAATCAAAGACAGACACGGTGAGGGCATTACACTGGCAAATCTGGCTAGCACTTACCTTCTTCTCGGCAAATATGACAAAGCGATGGAGTTCTATCTACAAAGCTTAGCGATCAAGCGGGAAACTAAAGACCGTCTCGGTGAGGGAAGATCTCTGGGAAATCTGGGAATAGCTTACCATTCCCTCGGCAAATATGACAAAGCAATCGAGTTCCATCTACTATCTTTATCAATCTTTCGAGAGAACAAAGACCGACGAGGAGAGGGAATAGCACTAGCAAATCTGGGAATTGCTTACGATTCCCTTGGCAAGTATGACAAAGCGATCGATTTCCATCTGCAATATTTAGCGATCGCACGAGAAATCAAAGACCGACAAGGAGAGGGAATAGCGCTGGGAAATATCGGAGCCTCTTACGATTCCCTTGGCAAGTATGACAAAGCGATCGATTTCCATCTGCAATATTTAGCGATCGCACAGGAAATCAAAAACCGTCAAGGTGAAGGAGTTTCGCTCAATAATCTAGGAGATTCTTTTAAAAACCTTAAGCAATCCGAACTCGCCATTCTCTTTTACAAGCAGTCGATCAACGTCCGTGAAGCGATTCGCAAAGATATCCGCAAACTCGATAAAGACATTCAACAATCCTATTTAGGAACTATCTCTAGCAGCTACAAACATCTTGCTGACCTCCTGATTAAGCAAGATCGCATCATGGAAGCGCTGCAAGTCCTTGATCTCCTTAAAGTCCAAGAACTCGAAGACTATCTCAAAAACATCAAAGGTAGTGATAGATCGGCGCAAGGAGTGAAGATTTTAGAACCAGAGAAAGCGATTAGCAATAAGCTGTTGGCGGTTAGCTTTGACAATAGCAAGGATCTTAATAGTGAACTTGCCAATCAAATCCAGCAACTTCCTACAGCAAATTCCGATCAAACCCGCCACAAGAAGAGTAAACTAGAAGCATCACCAAATTGAAATAAAATATGGCAGCATATTCGCTT